>CAZZJR010000055.1:12402-19254 GCA_964654585.1 uncultured Bdellovibrionales bacterium | reverse complement strand
CAGAGCGTTGACCAGGAGTCGACCGATGCGCTGCTTAAGGAGTTGGGGCTGTAGCGGCCCCGGCACAATCGAAACGATCCTAAGCATCAAGAATGTATAGGGTTATCCGGCTCCAACGGAATTACTTGATGCCATCTTATTCTTGTTCTAGTATAGAAATATACTAGAAGCCCGCTCGGGCGTTACTTTAAAAAACACCTCGTCGTATGGCACCGAACCTCTTAGCCCTCTCTGAGGCTGACCACCCGTCGCTTGAGTCGCTCCTGTCGAAGGGTGTTCTCTGGCAGGGAGTTCCCTCCGCCGAAACTCCTCTGTGGAAGCTCCCCACAGCTAAGCGCGACTCGATCCCATTCAGGGTCCCAGAGATCGACGAGTCTCTGCCTCACGGCGGTCTCGCGTGTGGCGCAGTGCACGAGCTGAGCGTAAACGACCGAGACGGCCTCGTCACGCGCGCTCTGCTGCTTCCGGCGCTGCTCGCCCGCAACGCTCTCGCCTCGCAGCGCAATCGCTGTGCTGAGCACGACAGGTGGCACAGCTCTAGCTTTAAAGAAGCGCAGCCTCTCATTGTGTGGATCGGACGGCGGTGTTGGCCAGCGCCCTTTATGCTCTCGGCTGAGAATCTCTCAAGCTGCCTCTTCATCGATCCGCCTACAGAGAAGCTCACGCTGTGGGCGATCGAGACTGCGCTGCGCTCGCCTGCGGTACAGCTCGTTATCGCCGACACGCCGAGCGTGTCGCTTGCGACAACGCGCCGCTTCGCGCTCTCTGCACGCGCGCACGGCACTGCCGCCCTGCTCATCAAGCGCCACACAGAGCAGCCTGTTCCAAGCGCCGCCATGACGAGCTGGGCGCTCTCATGCTCGCCGTCATCAACAGAAGCGCCTGCGTGGGAGCTCTCGCTGAGGCGAACAAAGGGGAGTGCTGCTCCTATCACGTCGTGGCTAGTCACTGTGGAGGATAGTTATGGATCGGGAGCGGACGTATCTCTGCGCGTACTTCCCCGAATGGTCGACACAGGTCACCAGGCGCAAGCTCCTGCTCAAAGATTCGGAACGTAGCGGCACGAAGGGGCACAGCGGGCCTATCCTGCTTGCCGGAACAGGCAAGGACGAGCTCATCGTGCGCCGCTGCTGCCAGCTCGCTGCGCGAGCTGGTGTTCGGATCGGGATGCCGCTGCCACTTGCGCGCGCGATGGCGCCAGGGGCGTTCGTTGAGACGTTTGACCCTGTGCGTGACTGCCGCGCGCTCTACACGCTTGCAACGTGGTGCCTACGCTTCTCGCCGCTCGTTGCGCTCGATGAGGCGCTCTTCAACGCCCGCTCTGCGGGCTTACTCTCTGAGGTCGGCCCGCTGCACTACGGCATCACGCTCGACCTGACTGGCACTGAACGCCTGCACGGCGATGCAGCATCGTTTGCGGCCTCGTTTCGTGCCCTGATGGGTGGCGCAGCGCACATCGCAGTTGCGCCAACGATCGGGGCTGCCTGGGCCCTCTCTCGCTACGGAGCGCCGGGTGTGCCGGTGGCTGTTCGCCTCCGGCAACAGATTCCGCGCGCGATTTCGCTCCTGCCCGTGCAGGCGCTGCGAATCGACGATCGCAGCGTTGCGCTCCTCTCCGACGTTGGAGTGAGGCAGGTTGGGCAGCTCTTGAACCTGCCGCGGCTCTCGCTCTCGCAGCGATTCGGAAAGTTTCTCCTGTACCGGCTCGAACAGGCGCTTGGCGCCATCGAAGAGCGGCTGCACACGGTCACTCCGCCGCGCACCTACCGCTCTCGGCGCACCTTCGAGCCTCCGCTCTCAAGCAGGAAGAGCGTCATTGTGGCGATTAACCACCTCTTTGCGGATCTTTTGGCGCAGCTCAAGCGCCGCGGCAAGCGCGCCAAGATATTTTTTCTCACCATCCACGACTGCACCGGCGAGAGCTCAACCAAGGAGTTTCCGCTCGCAGCAGCAACTGATGACATCTCGCACCTCGCTGCGATCATCGAGCCGATTGTGGAGGGCATGAACTTCTTCGGGGAGGTGCGTGACGTGGCGCTGCGAGCGGAGCAGGTAGAAGAATCTTCTTCAGAGCAGCGCTCGCTCTCTCCGTCACGCGACTCGGCTACTTCGCGCAGCCGCGCAGAGCTGATGAACGCCTTCTCTGTGCGGCTCGGCAAGGCGCGCGTCAGTGTCGCGACCCTCACGCGCTCCTACATCCCCGAGCGCTCGTTCGGGTACGTCTCCGCAACCGAGACGCAAAACGCCGGCTCGCTGCATGAGCCGATTGTCCCCTACTCCCTGCGCGAGCGCCCGTCGCTTTTGCTGCCTCGGCCAGAGCCAGTGCAGACCATTGCGATGCTGCCGGACAAGCCGCCGTCGTTCCTGCACTGGCGCGGAAAGAAGCTCAAGATCATCACCGGCATCGGGCCTGAGCGCATCGCGCCTGAGTGGTGGGCCCCCTCGGAGAGCCTCTCCAGCTTCACAGAGCGCGACTACTTCAAGGTACAGGACGACTCTGGGCGCTGGCTCTGGGTGTACCGCGACCAAGGGTCGCTTGAGTGGTTTCTGCACGGAGTGTGGGCGTAGCCATGTACTCTGAGCTGCAAGTCGCCACAAATTTCTCCTTCCTGCGTGGTGCAAGCCACCCGTACGAGGTGATGTGGCGCGCGGCTGAGCTGGGCTACTCGTCAGTCGGCGTCACTGACTACAACACCCTGGCTGGAATCGTTCGCGCCCACACCGCAGCGAAGGAAGCCGGGGTTCAGCTCCTCGTTGGCTGCCGGCTCGATCTCGACTTCGACGGTGATCTGTCGCGAACCCTTGACGACCGGGCCTCTCCGTACTGCCGCAGCTCCGTGCTGCTCTACCCGCTCAGCCGCCGCGGCTACGCTACCTTGTGCCGGCTCATCACAACCGGGAAGCACAACGTGTCGAAGAACGACTTTTTCTTGAACTTGGCAGATCTCCTGCCGCACCTAGGAGAGTTCTCGGCCATCCTCATCCCGCCCTTCTTCCAGACCCGGCTGCACTACGCTGGATTCACGCAGGGCGGCCCGGCAGCCGTGTCACGGAATGAGGTATTCTTAAAGTTCGCCAGGCTCGTCCGTGAAGCGTGCCCCGACCCGAAGCTCCTCTCGGTCGCGCTCACGCTCAACTACGGCCCGAGCAACGTGCGCCTCGTCGCCGCTGCTGTCGAAGCCGCAAAGAAGCTTGAGATTCCCGTCGTTGCAACGAACGACGTCCACTACCACATCCCAGAGCGCAAGCCGCTGCACGACGTCGTGACCTGCATCCGGGAGGGCCTGACGGTGCAGCAGGCCGGCTCACGCCTATTCCAGAACGGCGAGCGTCACCTAAAGGATCCGCGCGAGATGCGCCGCCTCTTTCGTGACCTCCCCCACGCCGTCTCTCGCACCCAGGAGATCGCTGAGATGGCGCGCCACTTCTCGCTCGACCAGCTCACGTACACCTACCCTGAAGAGATCTGCCCTGCAGGGAAGAGCCCCCTTGAGCAGCTCTCGCAGGCAGTTGAGGAAGGATCCCGAGCACGCTACCCAAACGGCGTGCCCGACCACGTGAAGGCCGCAGTTGCTGAGGAGCTAACGCTCATCAACGAGCTGCAGTACGAGAAGTACTTCCTCACCTGCCACGACATCGTCTCCTTCGCGCGCAGCAAGGGGATCCTGTGCCAGGGGCGCGGAGCAGCGGCGAACTCCGCTGTCTGCTACTGCCTCGGCATCACCTCCGTCGACCCAACGCAGATAGACCTGCTCTTCGCCCGCTTCGTGAGCAAGGAGCGCCAAGAGCCGCCCGACATCGACATCGACTTTGAGCACGAGCGGCGAGAGGAAGTTATTCAATACATCTACGGAAAGTACGGCCGCGATCGCGCCGCGATCGCCGCATCCGTCATCACGTTTCGAGCCCGCAGCGCCGTGCGCGAAGTCGGAAAGGCGCTCGGGCTCTCGCTTGAATTAGTCGATCGGCTGGCGAAAGAAGTCCACCGCTGGACAGACTACACCGTCACAGACACCACGCTGCGCGAGCTCGGGCTCTCGCCTGACGACGAGACCGTGCGCAACACCCTTGCCCTCACGCAAGAGCTGATCGGATTCCCGCGCCACCTCTCGCAGCACGTCGGAGGATTCATCATTTCAAACGACCCGTTGTGCGAGATTGTGCCGATCATCAACACCGGCATGGAGAGCCGCACCATGATCGAGTGGGACAAGAACGACATCGAGGAGCTCGGCATGCTCAAGATCGACATCTTGGCGCTCGGCATGCTGACCTGCATTCGCAAAGCGCTTGACCTGATCGGGGCTCGCTGCGGGAAGCCCCTCGCCCTGCACGAGATCCCGCGAGAAGACCCAAGCGTATACGATATGCTGTGCGTCTCTGACACCATCGGCGTGTTCCAAGTCGAGTCGCGGGCGCAGATGTCGATGCTGCCGCGGCTTAGGCCGCGCTGCTTCTACGACATCGTGATTGAGGTCGCTATCGTGCGCCCTGGGCCGATCCAGGGCAACATGGTGCACCCGTACCTGCGGCGGCGCGGGGGGCTCGAGCGCCCGTACTACCCAGATGCGCGAGTCGAGCGCATCTTGGGAAAAACTCTCGGCGTGCCGATCTTTCAGGAGCAGGCGATGCGGCTCGCCATCACCCTCGCTAACTTCTCGCCGGGCGAAGCCGAGAAGCTGCGGCGCGCGATGGCGGCGTGGAAGACCCACAAGGGGGTGATTGAGGCCTTCAAGGAGAAGATCACGCGCGGGATGCTCGCCAACGGCTACTCCGAGGAGTTCGCCGACACCTGCCTCAACCAGATTAAGGGCTTCAGCGAGTACGGCTTCCCTGAGTCGCACGCCGCCTCGTTCGCGCTGCTCGTGTACGCCTCGGCCTGGATCAAGCGCCACTACCCAGCAGAGTTTGCGTGCGCGCTGCTCAACAGCCAGCCGATGGGATTCTACGCGCCAGCACAGATCGTGCGCGACGCGCAGCGCCACGGCGTGAGCGCCGCTCCGATTGACGCTAACAAGAGCGGCTGGGACTGCTCAGTCACCTACTGCAGCGACAGCAAGCCGACGCTCCGGCTGGGGCTTCGGCTCGTGAGCGGCCTGCGCGAAGAGAGCGCATCACGGCTGCAAGCCTCTGTTGAGCGAGACGGGGAGTTTTCCTCTGTCAGCGAGCTTTGGGGGCGCAACGTTGGAGCCTCAAAGGCTGCCCTAACACGCCTGGCGCACGCCGATGCTTTTGGGAGCGTTTCACTCAATCGCCGCCCAGCACACTGGGAGATACAAGAGCTTCCGCCTGCGCCAGCGCCGCTCGATGCACTTTTCTCTCCTCGCACAGAGAGCCGCGCTGCCAGCAACGCAGCTCGGCTTCCTGAGTCAACGCTGCAGCGCGAGATGTTCACAGACTACGCCACAACTGGGCTCTCGCTCCGGGCACACCCGCTGCAGTTCCTCCGCCCGCACCTCGATGCCCTCGGCGCCTACGCCGCTGAACGGCTCTCGCCGAAGCACGGGCTGCGCCCAGGAGCGCGCGCCTCTGCCGCAGGCCTCGCCATCATCCGGCAGCGCCCAGGGACAGCGAAGGGGGTGGTGTTCCTGACGCTTGAGGATGAGACGGGGTCGTTTAACGTCATCGTGCGGCCCGCGCTCTTCGAGCAGGTGCACCGAACCGTGATGATGGCGGCTGTTCTGCTCGTCAGCGGAAAGCTCGAGCGTGTCGGAGAGATAGCCTACATCGACGCCGGCTCTGTGGAGCCGCTCGACGGCCAGATGGCGCAGGTGCGGTCGAGCGGGATTCCTTCTCGGAGCTACTCGTACTGAGGGCGCGGCCGTTCTACGCGCAGCGCCGAAATCTCCCCACCCCAAATCCAAATCGGGCTAACTAGCTAACTTCAGGGACTATTTTTGCGCTTCGTCGCCTATACAGGCCATCCGGGGGATTCGGTACCCCTGCTTTTTGACATACTAAGCCCGCGAATTGATAATTAATTATCAATTAAGGCTTTTAGCATCACATCGACAGCTTGTTGCATTTAAGGAGACCCTTCTACGGTGTCGGCGACTACTGAATCACTCTGGACCCTGACGCTCGACCAGAGCCCTGCTGCCCTGCCCGCAGAGGCTCGGGCACCCATGCGTCCAGCCAACAGCGACCACTTCATCCTCAGGCGCTCTGTGGCGGCTTCAGTCGGCCTGCACGTCGGTGCAGTTCTGGTTGTCTTCATCTACCATCTGCTCTCCTGCAGCGAGCTGCAGGGCCGTGCCCACGACCTCGACATCTCTGTCTCTATCGTCCCAATTTCGGCTCTCGACACGAACCTTGCCCAAGGGGTGCAGCACCCCTCGCCAGTCAAGGTGCCGGAGAACGCCGAGCCAGCGCCGCCCCCGAAGCCAAAGACCGAAGAGAAGCAGCCCTCACAGTTTGTAGAGGCCAAGAAGCTCTCGCCGAAGAAGCAGGAGCCAAAGAGCTCAGCCGACCCAAAGCCCACTGACAGCAAGGAGACCGACGCCCGCGCCTCGCTCAACGCTGCAACCCTAGGCGTGCCAAACGGCACCGGCGACCCAAGCGAGCCGGCTCGCATCAGCTACCAAGACATGGTTGCAACGATGCTGGCTCGCGCTAAGCGATACCCGGAGCGCGCGCTCAGGCGGCACACGACGGGCGAAGGAACCATTCGTCTGCGCATCTCATCACAGGGCGAGGTAGCCGGATTCGAGATCGTGCAATCAACGTCATCCCCGATCCTCGACGAGGAGCTTAAGGACATGGTTGAGCGCGCAGCACCCTTCCCGCCTTTTCCGAAAGACCTTCGGAAGGACTCTCTAGCAATCGTGGTGCCTGTTTCTTTTGAGTTGAACT
>CAZZJR010000055.1:8119-12302 GCA_964654585.1 uncultured Bdellovibrionales bacterium | reverse complement strand
AGCGATGCGAGGTGCTTCCTGATGTCACCTGCGATGATGTGGAAGTGCGCTGCCCCAGGAGTTTTGAGTCGCGCCCCAAGCTCTCGAGATCGTAGCGAGCACTCCGACGCAACGTACATCCCAACCGTGCAGGTCGAAACCGGCGCACCGATGCCCGTTGTGCGCGGCATCGAATGCCTGCTGTAGACTACATCCGAAGTGATGACCGTTATCCTGTTGTTGAACGGGCAGCTTTCTAGGAAGCGTGTTATCGCCTCATCGCCGAGGCCTCGGCCGAAGAGCTCAGCTCTCGCGACATCCCAGAACGACTGGACGTTTCCTCCACAACCGCCAAGGAGGTGGTGCACCCGCCCGTAGAACTTCTCGTCTCCCGGGCTCTCAACGATGCAAAGCTTTCGGTTCGGGCCCGGCGTCCCCTGGACGTACCCTGAGGCGTCTGGGTTAATCTTGATGCGCGATGCCCCCTCGAAGAACCCTCGGATGAAGTGGTCCTTGTCTGAGAGCCTCCCCTTGAAGCCTTCTCGCAGGGGCGCACTGTTCTGATGATCGAAGGGCACCACTCGCGACATCACCTCAAAGTCAGCAACAACGGCGGGGATCATGACCCGCACGTTGCTGAGCGACGCAGTGGCCTCAAGTAGGTCGAGCCAGCTGCCGCCCCCTGCGCGCGGCGCCGAGAGGAAGAAGAACGCGTTGGCATCGAACACGAGAATATCCTCGCCATTGAGCGGGAGAACCTGCTCACGCACCATCTTGTCGCGACGCTCGATCGCTTTACGGACGCGTGACGCCTCGTCGACCTCCCTGCGTTCCGCGAGGAGAGCCTCATCGATCAGATCAGCAACTTCATCGAGTTTCCGAACTGGAATGTATGGCCCGGCCGAGATCGCCCGGCTCCCAAGTAGGGGGTGGCTCAGCAAAACTCCCCCCTCTGAGGAAGCAACGGAGAATCGCTGCTCCTCCGCCCGCCGCAGGAGAACCTCCCAGCTCTTGTCGTGCTCCAAGAATCTCCGCTTGAGGGACTCAAGGGTCGCAGCCCACTTCTTCGGCAGTCCCGTAAGCTGCGCCTTAAGCTCGTACGCCGGATGCCACAACGAAACAGCCAGGCTGTCATTCTCCGTCGTGCGCTCGACCTGGAAGCCGTGCACGGTTCGAAGCTCCGTGATTGCCCGCTCCGCGTCGAGCCGCGAAAGCAGCTCGTCGAGCTTAAGCTTGAACTCACGCTGGAAGAGCGCCTTGTCCTGCAAGCACTTGGTCGGAAGGTAGAGCGCGGCTGTCGGCTCCTCCTTGAGTGCAACGAGCACCCTACCGTCCTCGAGCGAATAGGCGAACTCATCGCGATTGATGACCTCCTCTATCCACTCCGGGATCTCGACCACCTGTCGGAGAGGAGTCTTCGCTGAGTCGGGAGCTCCGAGCGAGGCCCGTGCTGCTTTGAGCACGATGCTGTCCTCGATTACTCGCCGCAGCTTCTCAGCGAGCGGCGCCCGGACGTCCTTGCCCGTATGATTGACGCCGTGCGAATTCCAGTTCCGCTCTCGGACGTAAGTCGTGGCGACATTCGGCGGCAGAAGCAGGGTCGCAAGCAGCACAATTCCATCGGACTGGTCGAGCATCGTGAGCAGCGTTCGTCTGCACTCTGGCGATGTGCGGAAAAGCTCGCTCACCGCGCGCACCATCGACTCAACCGGAGATTTCTCCGGCAGCGAGACATGCAGGCACTTCACAGCATCGATATCAAAGGCCTGGGCTGCGAGCCCGATGTTACCCGGAGAGAATATTATCTTGGCAAGCTGCTGGACGAGCTGGTCTCCCTCGGTCTCCTTGGCGTTGCCCCTGTGGTCAAAGAGGTGGCTTCGCAGGCAGTCGACAATCGCGTGTAGCCGCTGGCCAGCTGCGCGACGGGCATGCGGCACCCCGTCTCCAGACTCAAGCTTCTCGAGAGCAGCCTGAGAATCTGCCGGGACAGGAGTTACCTGGAAGCGGGAGTGAAATTCTCCTATCGACCGCTGCCTCTCGCGCGCGAGGCTTTCTTGCCGCGAGATCTCGCGCTGCGCAATCGCCTCCTCAGCCCTGCGCTTCTCTTCTTGTGACGCCGCAAGCTTCTGCGCCCTTCTGCGATCCTCTGCCTGCTCAAGAGTTTTCTCCTTGTTGCGGGCCTCGGTCAGCCGGGCAGAGAACGTTTCAAACGCGCTGTTTGCGAGGTCTTCGATGGTCGCGCCCGTAAGCCCGTGCAACAAATCTCTCTCATCGAACATCGCGCGCGCGAACTGGCACATCACTTTTCCAAAGGCCGTGTAGAGCTCGAGCACATCCTCCAGCAGCACATCGCTCTTCGTGCCGACAGAGGCGATGCCATCGAGCGTAATTTCATGCAGCACCGTCACGAGGTCACATGAGTGCAGCGCTTGAGAAATTCGGATTGCCTCCGGCGCACTAACCTCTAGCTCATTCCGGAGCTTGCCGGCTGGAAGCTTTTTGAAGTGAGGAAAGTGCGTAGCAACCGGAACCCCAAATGATGACGCCTCCCGCAGCAGGTCTTCTGCTGAGGCCCTGCGGGTCGCCGAGATGTAAGCAGCCACAGCCTCAAAGGGCCTGAGGGATCTTTTGCTGTTCGACAACCCATCCGCAGGCAGGTCCATCCCCCTCTCGAACATGGACTGTGCGGCGCTGAACGCGCCAACTGCCGAGTAGAGCGCGTCGCGCCGGAAGCCAGCAGTGACACTTCCTCGGTTGATGCAGAGGCAATCGAGGATAAATGCCGGGTGAGATGTCAGGGATGAGAACAGGTGCAGTATTTGGTGAGGAGACGGCTCGGGTGAGCTATCCGAAAGAGTAGGCTTCGCCCGGTGAAGGGCTATCATGGTTTTTTCGAAGAGGCGCAGTAGCCGCCGCTCGTCTATCGGGAGGTTCTGGTTTCTGGCGCTGAGAGAGACCCTGCCGGGTGTAGGCTGCTCCTGGGGGGTCACGACCACCACGCTCAGGTCGAGTCGATCAATCCCGATTGATTCACGCTGCTGACGTAGGCGGTTTATGGGGTCCATCGAAAGCCTCTAGACGAAATTCAAAGGTACCACCCGCCTCCCGGTGGATCAAACGCCGAATGACCCCGAATAGGTCACAAACAGTCCGTTTCGGGCTGAAACAGGGGCGGGAAATTAGGCCCAAAACGCCCTCCTGTAGGCCCCCGGACCACCCGACTACAGATGCGCCCTATTGCCCACTCACCGACTGCGCTACAAATGGGAGCCGGATTCCCTTCGGCACAAAGACCTCGCACATGACCCTCGTCGGCATCATCTCAGACACCCACGAAAACACCCGCCTCGTCGTGCGCGGGATCGAGATCTTAAAGCAGCGCGCCCCAGCGATCGTTGTGCACTGCGGCGATATCGTCTCGCCCCCCACCGTTGAGCGCTTCGTCGGCCTGCCGATGCGGTTCGTCTTCGGCAACAACGACTTCGAGCGCTCGGGGCTCAAAAAGATGTGCCGTGACCTTGGCTTTGCCGAGATAGACGACACCCTCGCCTTCACCCACGCAGAGAAGAGCTTCTTTGTCTACCACGGCACAAGCCTTCGCTCCCTCAACGAGGCGATTGACTCACAGCAGTACGACTACGTGTTGCACGGCCACACGCACGAGGAGCGCGACGAGGTCGTCGGCCGCACCCGCGTTATCAATCCCGGTGCGCTCTACTCGGCTGACCGCTACACCATCGCCTTCCTCACCCCCGAAACCGGAGTAGTGGAGTTTGTTGAAGTAGCCGATTGAGCGCGCCAAAAAGGCTGCGCAGGCTCTGTGGACAACGGCTACACTCTCAAAGAAGACCGTGGTAGCGGATTTTTTTCCTCGTCTCGATCCTAATCCTTCTCTTTCTCCTGCACCTGCACCACCTCCTCGCTCCTAATCATTCGGAGTTTTTGACTGTTGGGCTGCGATGGACGCATCGACATGCGCGAACAAGATCTAGGAGGCCGCTGCAGGCGCACGAAAAGGGAGAGGATACGACTAGGGCGAGGGCTACGACGCCCGCGGATAATCCGTGTACCCCTTCTCCGCCCCCCCGTAGAACGTAGCCCGGTTGTAGCGGTTGAGGTCCTTGTTCGCTTCTAACCTCTCCGGCAGGTCGGGGTTTGCGATGAAGAGCCGGCCAAACGCGACTGCATCCGCCCTTCCAGACTC
>CAZZJR010000055.1:0-8019 GCA_964654585.1 uncultured Bdellovibrionales bacterium | reverse complement strand
GTGCGCTTGTTTGAGCCATCCTGCAGGAACTGGTCGATCAGGTAGCCGTTTGCGCCATGAACCTCGACGCCATCGAAGCCCGCCTGCTCCGCGTTCTCCGCCGCGAGCCGGTACTGCTTCACGATCGCCTTCACCTCATCAGTCTCGAGCGCTCGCGGGGTCTCGAACGCAACCTGCTTCCAGTCTGCCGAGAACGTCCCCCCGGAAGGCTTGATCGCCGAAGGCGCAACCGGCAGCTCGTTTCCAGGCTGGTGAGAGCGGTGCGAGATGCGCCCAACGTGCCAGAGCTGGCAGAAGATCCGTCCGCCCGCGTCGTGGACAGCGTCCGTCACGATCTGCCATCCATCCACCTGCTCCGGGGAATGAATGCCAGGAGTCGCAGGGTAGCCCTGCCCCTGCTGCGACACCTGCGTCGCCTCAGAGATGATGAGCCCCGCCGAAGCACGCTGCGAGTAGTACGTCGCGTTCAGCTCCGTAGGCACGTTCCCCGGCTGCCTGCTGCGCATGCGGGTGAGCGGCGCCATGATGACGCGGTTGGGGAGTTCGAGGTCTCCTAGCTTTAACGAATCGAACAGGGTCGGCATATCTTCCTCTCAACACAGAAAACGGATCGCTAGGTTAATTGCTTGGGACGAGATTATCTACCGCTAAAACAGAGCGGGGGCAGGAACCTGCTCGGCCCCTGCCCCCGCTCTGTGGCTGATGCAGTATAAGCCCTACGACTGCTGCGTAACCTGCACCGGCTGCGGCTTTGAACGGAACGGATCGTCGGTGAAGACGCCGCCGATCATGATTGCGAGCAGGATGAACGGTATGAGGATGTAGGTCCAGATGATGCGGTTCTCGTACTTGCCGTGCATGAAGAAGTAGATGACGAGGCTCGCCTTGACCGTCGCGATCATGAGCGCACCGACGATGTTCCACTTGCCGAGGTCTACCTGTGCTGCGAGCACGGTTACAACGGTAAGCACGAGGAGCGCGATCAGGACCTTAAGAAAGAGGCTCTCGGGAACGATGTGGCCGACTTCGTCGTGGGAGTGGTGGTTTGCGTGTGACATAGCTCGTGGGCTCCGTAGTTATCCGACCAGGTAGAGTAGCGGGAAGAGGTAGATCCAGATTAGGTCCACCAAGTGCCAGTACAGGGCTCCCAGCTCTACTGGAGTGTAATAGCGGCCCGAGTAGCGGTTCTTCATCGCCGGACGGATGCCGTAGATGAACATGACGGCCATGCCGATGATGACGTGCAGCGCGTGCAGTCCGGTCATGCAGTAGTAGATGCCGAGGAAGTTCTTGTACTCGTAGAAGTGCTCGTTCCAGACGAACGGGAACATTCCGTGCTCGGCCTTGCCGGTGTACTCAATCGTCTTGACGACCAAGAAGATGAGTCCGCAGGCGAAGCTGATGCCGAAGTTCCTGATGACACCCTTGTTGTCGCCCTTCTGCGCCTTCGTCACAGCAACGGCTGCTGTGTAGCTCGAGAAGAGCAGGACAGCGGTGTTGAGCGCGCCGAGCGGCAGGTTCAGGTGGTGGCTCGCGTCGTGGAACTCGCTCAGGTGGTAGTAGCGCATGACAGCGAAGCTGCAGAACATCACCGCGAAGAGCAGCACTTCGGTCGCCAGGAAGAGCCACATGCCGAGCTTTGCGGCGCCGTAGGCGGTGGCCGAATCCATGTGGTGAATGTGCGGGGGATCTCCCGGCGCGACGTGGTGGTGCTCAGCGACTGCTGCGTTTGAAGCCATAACTTCCTTGTCCTTACCCATTAAGTCCTTTCGTTACGCGTGGCGCGGAACTCCGTAGTTGTACGGGTCCTCTGTCACAACCGGGACGGTATCGAAGTTCTCGTGCGGAGGCGGCGAAGCCGTCTGCCACTCGAGGCCCTTCGAGTTGTACGGGTTGCGCGGCGCCTTGACCTTGCCGAACTTCGCAGTCCACGCCAGGTTAAGGAGCGCCAGCATGTAGCCGAAGCCGTTCATGAACGCGCCGATGGTCGAGAGCGTGTGCAGCGTCTGGTATTGCGCTGGGTAGTCGTAGTAACGGCGCGGCATGCCATCCATTCCGAGGATGAACTGCGGGATGAAGGTAAGGTTGAAGCCGATGAAGAGGATTGCGAACGCAGTCTTCGACACCGTCTCGCTGTACATCTTCCCGCTCATCTTCGGGAACCACATGTGGAGTGCTGCGATGAGGCCGATTACCGCACCGCCCTGAATCGTGTAGTGGAAGTGCGCAACGACGAAGTAGGTGTCGTGGTAGTACACGTCAACGCCGAGCATCGCGAGGTAGATGCCCGTCGTGCCCGCTACCATGAACAGGAACACGAAGCCCATCGCGTAGAGCATCGGGGTCTTAAACGAGATTGAGCCCTTGTACATCGTGCTCACCCAGTTGAACACCTTGATGGCTGTTGGCACAGCAACGAGGAAGGTGACGATTGAGAAGAACTTGGCCGAGAAGTCCGAGATGCCGGCCACGAACATGTGGTGCGCCCACACGATGAAGCCGACGGCAGCGATCGCGAGCGACGAGAGCACGACCATCTGGTAGCCGAAGAGCGGCTTGCGCGAGAAGACCGGGATGATCTCTCCCACTACTCCGAACGCCGGGAGAACCATGATGTACACAACTGGGTGCGAGTAGAACCAGAAGAGGTGCTCCATGAGCACTGGGTCGCCGCCCTTCGTTGGGTCGAAGATGCCCGCGCCGAAGACGCGCTCTGCGATAACGAGCAAGAGCGTCATGCCGACGACTGGCGTAGCGACCGTCTGGATGATCGCCGTTGCGTACGAGGCCCAGATGAACACTGGCAAGCGCATCCAGGTAAGCCCCGGGGCGCGGAGCTGGTGGATCGTCACGATAAAGTTGAGGCCCGTCAGGATCGACGAGAAGCCGAGGATGAACGCAGCGAACACCATCAGGCTCACGTTGGTATCTGTCGTGGTGCTGTACGGGGCGTAGAACGTCCAGCCGGTGTCGACCGGGTTCATCATCGCTATCGCGCCGCACAGCGCGCCGAACACGTACAGGTACCAACTAAAGAGGTTGAGGCGCGGGAAGGCAACGTCCTTCGCGCCGATCATGAGCGGGATGAGGAAGTTTCCGAGCGTTGCAGGGATACCCGGCACCACGAAGAGGAAGATCATGAACACGCCGTGCATCGTAAAGAATACGTTGTACGTGTGGGAGTCCTTCACGATGCTCGGGATGGTGGGGCCGGCCGTCGCCAGCTCTGTGCGCATGATGAGCGCCGCCATGCCGCCGAGCACGAAGAAGATCATGATCGCGTACAGGTACAGGAAGCAGATTCGCTTGTGGTCTGTCGACGAAATCCAGGACCAGAATCCTGTCTTCCAATTGAGGTAGTTTAGCTCCTCGTGGCCTGCGGTTGTTGATGCAGAGTGTGCTGCCATAACGTGGTACCTCTTACGCTTAGCTTAAAGTCTTTAAGTACTCGATGATGTCGTTGATGTCCTGCTCGGAGAGCTTGCCTTCGTACATCGCCGGCATTACTGGCCCGTATCCTTCGACGATCTTCGCCTGTGGCTTGTAGATCGACTCCTTGATGTAGTCGGCGTCCACCGTTATCTCTGTGCCGTCGGACATCTTCTCCTTGCGGCCCCAGAGGCCCTTGAAGGACGGGCCGACAAGCTTCGATCCGTCGATGCTGTGGCAGGTAGAGCACAGGTTGCTGGCGTCGTTGACGATCGCCTTGCCTCGCTCAGCCGGAGTTGCGCCAGCGGCTGCCGCTGACTTCTTCGGCGCTGGTGCCGATACGTCGACCTTGGTCGTGCCGTCGATAGTCTTGATAAACTCAATCACGCCGGTGATGTCGTCATCCGAGAGCTGGCCCTGGAAGCTCGGCATGCCCTGCGGCGGGTAGCCCTTCACGACCTTTGCTGCTGGGTTCAAGATCGACTCGCGGATGTAGTTCTCGTCGGCGACGTAGGTCTTGCCGTCCGAGAGCTCGCCCTTCCTGCCGAAGAGCTTGAGCCACGACGGGCCCACACGCGGCGAGCCGTCGAGGCTGTGGCATGCAACGCACTTGCCAGCGTAGATCTCTTTGCCGCGGTCAGAGGGCTTCATCGACGCGAGCTTCATCGCCTCGCTGTTGTCGGCGAGCCAACGCTCGAACTCTGCCTTCGGGAGAACCTTCAGGCGCGCGCGCATACGCGAGTGGTCGTTGCCGCAGTACTCAGTGCAGAAAACTTGGAAGTCGCCGGTCTTGATTGGGCGGAACCACTCGTAGGTGTAGCGGCCCGGGATGACGTCCATCTTGGTGCGCATCACCGGAACAAAGAATGAGTGGAGAACATCTTGCGAACGCATGATGAGCTTCACCGGCTCGTCTACCGGCACCACGAGCTCGCCCGTCGTGCGCTTGCCGTTCTTGTACTGGAAGTCCCATGCCCACTTGCGGGCAGTGACGTTGACCTCCATCGCGCCTTCTGGGGCGGTGCGCATGTCTACGAACGAATCGTAGCCGAGCCACGCAACCCAGATGCACACGAGGGTCGGAAAAGTCGTCCAGATTACTTCAAGAGCGTTGTTGCCGTGGATGTGCGGAGTCTCGTGGTCCTTGCCGTCCCTCTGGCGGTAAATCACGGCGAAGTAGAGCATTACGCCAACGATGAGCACGGTGCACACGACCGAGATGATCGTCACGATGTCGTGGGCGTAGTCCACCTTGTGCGCAAAATCCGATCCCTGCTCGCCTAACAATCCCAACATAACTGACCCACGTACCCTTAAAACTTCCCTTTCCCTCGACTAGCCCTGTTCCCTCTACGCAGCCGTCTCGCCGTCGCTACGCCGCTTCCTTCCGAAAAAGAAGATTACCGCTGCCAGGCCCAACAGCGTCAGCACGCCCCCGACTCGTAACAAGCCGACAACCGCCCACGTGTACCGTCCTTGCAGCGGATCGAATCTGAAGCAGTAGAGAAGCAAGTGATCTATCGCCGTCCCTACTGCGCCCCTTGAGGCCTCAATAAGAGACAATCGAACATCCCAGGCGGGAAAATCTATGCCGGTGAAATACTGCGAGATTTCACCGCTAGGCGTCAATATCATAAGAGCCGCTGAGTGGGCAAAATCGTCGCCATCCTTGATGTACTGGAAGCCGATTTCACTCATCAGGCCCGCGATATTCTCTTCGCTGCCCACCAGGTATTTTACGCCGCTTCGATCGGCTGTGGCTTCGCCCTGCAGCCGCGGGTTGAACTTATCCATCACCTTGCGCGCGTCAGCAGGAGTCTCAACCGGATTGAAACCGACTACGAGCACCGTGTAGTCACGAGAGAGCTTGAGCGAGAGCTCGTTTAGCAGGCTGTAGGCACCGTCGAGCAAGAGTCCGCACAAACGCGGGCAGCGGTAGTAGACCGGGGCGATAAGGATTGGCTTTCCTTCTGGGGCAAACTCCCGCAGGCTCTTCGTCTCACCCGTTGAGTCCGTGAACTTCCTGGAAAGATCAACCTTTGCGCCAAGTTGGGTGAAAACCCCAACCTTCTTCTCAACTTCCTCCGGTCGCTCTATCGCATGTGCCCTAATAACAAGGACGGTAAGCGCGAACAGAACCGCCGCGAACAGTCGACCAAGCGCCGACGAAAGCCTTCCTAAGCTACTAGAATATCTACACATACAACGTTGCACTCGGGTCCTGTTAGCCCCCGAAAAGCGAGCATGCTCCAAAATCGAGGATGTTGCAAACAGTCCTACCTTTTTAGCACACCAAACCTTTGCCCTCGACTAGCGAAGGTTTGACATACATAACAAGCGTTAGTAATGTCACCCGAATAGTTGAAGAATCGGTGCAAGTACTCTTTTAAGCAACACGGAGGACGGGATGGATATTTGGAAGAAGTTTGAAGAGAACAACATCACCCACAGCGCCGCCCACCACCTGCAGGCAATACATGAGCTGCGTGAGAAGCGCGGCTACGCGCGCGTCACCGACGTCGCCAAGGAGCTCAACATCACCACCGGCAGCGCCTCAATCAACCTCAAGGCGCTCAAGAGCAAGGGGCTCGTGATCGAAGACGAGAACAAGTTCCTCTCGCTCTCATCAGAGGGAGAGGAGATCGCGCAAGCTGTGCACATGCGCAAAAACATCCTGCAGGACTTCCTACAAAACATCCTCAAGGTCACTCCTGAGCAGGCTGAGATCGACGCGTGCAAGACCGAGCACCTGATCAGCGCCGAGACCGCAAAGAAGCTGCAGGAGTTCACCGAGAAGTTTTCGCGCGCTGCGTAGCCGACACCCTATTCACGGGCGTTGCCCTTTTTGCTCCCCGCGAGTATGAGTGGGGGCATGAAAGCACAGCTCAAAGAAGCCCTTAAGACCGCGATGAAGGCGCAGGATCGCCTGCGCCTCGACACCATCCGAGCGCTCCTCTCAGAGATCCAGTACGAGGAGATGCAGAAATCAGTAAACGACCTGGCGCCTGCTGAGTGCACCACTGTGCTGCAGCGCGAGGTGAAGAAGCGCGCAGAGTCGATTCAGTTCGAAGAGCAGGCAGGGCGCGCCGAGCAGAAGGCGAAGCTCACCCAAGAGATCGCAATCATCGAAGAGTTCCTGCCGAAGCAGATGTCGGCGCAAGAGCTCGAGAAGATCATCACCGAGTTCAAGGCTTCAACCCCCGGCGCAGCACTTCCGCTCGTCATGAAGCACCTAAAAGAGAACTTTGCCGGCCAGTACGACGGAAAGAGCGCCAGCGAGATCGCAAAACGAGTCCTCGGATAGCTTGCCGTGCCAACCTTCACTCGGAAGAGCACGATTACGTGTCCAGCCGACGAGGTTTTCGCGTGGCACACCCGCCCTGGCGCCTTCCAGCGTCTCTCCCCGCCGTGGAGAGACGTCGAAATAGCTCGATCTTCAGGCTCAATTGCGCCAGGCTCGGAAGTCGAGCTCCTGCTGCGAATCTTCGGGCCTGTTCGTCTGCGCTGGCTCCTGCGCCACGGAGAGCTGCTCAAGAACGAGCTCTTCACCGACGAGCAGGTGAAGGGGCCCTTTAAGTCCTGGCAGCATCGCCACAGCTTCATCCCGCACAGCGACTCGCTCTCGACGATGCTCGACGAAGTTGACTACGAGCTGCCGCTCTTTGCCCGGCCATTTGGCTCTCTCTTTACGAACGAGCTGCAGCGTCTCTTCGATTATCGGCATGCGGTGCTGACATCGGACTTGCAAATCCACTCGCGCTACCGCGGGATGCCGCGCAAGCGCATCCTCATCGCTGGCTCGTCTGGCTTTGTCGGCTCGGCGCTTGTGCCCTTCTTCTCTACAGCAGGCCACGAGGTGTTTCGCCTCGTGCGCCGTGAGCCGCGCTCTCCTGAGGAGCGGTTCTGGAATCCCGACGGGGCTGACCTCTCGCCAGAGGTCTTCAAGGGCATCGACGTTGTCATACACCTCGGGGGAGAAGGGATCGCCAACGGCTCGTGGACGGAGGCTCGCAAGGCGCAGCTCCGCAGCAGTCGCATCAACTCAACCACCCTGATAGCCCTCACCATCGCCTCTCTGGTGGAGAAGCCTGAGACAGTCATCGTCGCTTCGGGCGCAGGCTTCTACGGCGACACCGGCGTCACCGCTCCAGACGAGACGATTCCAGCAGGCTCTGGCTTCTTGGCAGAGCTCGCCGCCGAGTGGGAGCAGGCAGCACAGCCGGTCGCCGATGCAGGGGTGCGGCTCGTAAACCTGCGCATCGGAGCTGTGCTCAACAGCCGCGGCGGCGCTCTCAAGAAGATGCTCCCCGCCTTCCGGCTCGGGCTCGGCGGAACTCTTGGAAGCGGCAAGCAGCGCATGGGATGGATAGCGCTTCAGGATCTGCTCGGGCTCATCGAGCACGCAATCTTCACCGAGAGCCTCTCAGGCCCGCTCAACGCCGTTGCCCCAGAGGTGATAACGAACCGCGAGTTCACCAAGGCGCTCGGCCGACGGCTCCGGCGCCCAACGATCTTTCCCGTGCCCGCGCCGCTCCTGCGCCTCATTTTTGGCGAACTCGCTGATGCGGCGCTGCTCGCAAACAGCGCCGC
>CAZZJR010000054.1:12841-19306 GCA_964654585.1 uncultured Bdellovibrionales bacterium | reverse complement strand
TCCCTCTCGATCGTCGAAAACACGATTGAGCAGGAGACTTCGCTCCAGGAGATCTGGGCTGTTGGACAGTACGCTCTCGGGATCCGTTGGGGAGACGGGCACGATTCGGGGATCTATCCTTTTGAGCTGCTGAGGGAATTGGGCAAGTAGCCCGCAGTTTTTTCCCGTTTTTACTCCCTCCTAATCCTCCTCTTCCTCCTGCACCTACACTACCCTCCTCGCTCCTGTTCGCGGCTGGCGATACGAACACTGCGGGCGTGACGACCATTTGACTCAAGGATTACGAGCAGGAAAGTAGTGCAGGTGCAGGAGGAGGAAAAGGAGAAAGAGCCACTCTTCATCCTTCTCCTAATCCTCCTCTTCCTCCTGCACCTGCACTGCCCTCCTCGCTCCTGTTCGTGGCTGGCGACAGGAACACTGCTGGCGTGGCTTCGCGTGGCGACCATTTGACTCAAGGATTACGAGCAGGAAAATAGTGCAGGTGCAGGAGGAGGAGAAAGAGAAGGAACAACGGGAGCTCCGCTGCAGGGGCTAGACGGGTTGCGGAGCCGGAGGCGGAACCGTTCCCGTTGCCAGGGCTGTTGCTCAGGGAAAGGTATCAGACTCGTGTTTCGTTAGGCAGGAGTTGAACCAGAATCGCCGCCGCCACCTGGGCGTCCGCGAACTTCGGCGATGCGCTTTACGATGCGGCCTTTCGAGAGGTCGTATGGGGAGATCTCAACAACTACTTTGTCGCCTGGAAGGACTCGGATGTAGAACTTTCGCATCTTGCCAGCCAGGTGCGCTAGCACCTCGTGGCCGTTGTCACACTGAACACGGAATGCGTTCGGAAAGCACTCCTTCACTACTCCGTTAAGCTCGATTGCGTCCTTTGCCATGCAGCTCTTTCTTAAATACGTTCGCTCGTCTCTACGAGCTTACTCTTCTCGTTACGTTGGCTCTCTGTGAGGCGCCAAACCTGGGCGGAGAGTACCCCCGACACCATGGTTATGCAACCCGGAGCTAGTTTTCCCCGGTAAAAGCCCCGATCCTGCGGAACTTCTCATAGCGCTGCGCCAGGAGATCCTTGACCGTGAGCTTCGAGAGCGGGTCAAGGTTTCTCACGAGCGCTCCACGCAGCAGCTCCGCAGCCTCCTTGTGGTTGCTGTGAGCACCGCCGGTCGGCTCTGGAACGATCTCATCGATCAGGTTGAGGCGCTTAAGGTCATGCGCCGTGAGGTTGAGTGCCTCGGCCGCCGTCGACGCCTGCTCTACCGAAACCTCTGCCTTGTCGGCCGAGTGCCACAAGATTGAGGCACACCCCTCGGGGGTAATGACGGAGTAGCACGCATTTTCAAGCATAAGGATGCGGTCGGTTACACCGAGGGCCAGAGCTCCACCGCTGCCCCCTTCCCCGATAACCACGCTGATAATCGGAATAGTCAGCTCAGAGAGCTCTGCCAAGTTGCGCGCAATAGCCTCAGCCTGGCCACGCTCCTCAGCCTCAAGGCCCGGGAACGCGCCCTGCGTGTCGATGAAAGTTATGAGCGGAAGCCCGAACTTCTCGGCCATACGGAAGAGCCGGAGCGCCTTGCGGTACCCTTCTGGGTTCGGCATGCCGAAGTTGCGCTTGAGGCGCTCAGCTGTCGTACGGCCGCGCTGGTGCCCGACGATCATGACCGGGACCTCTCCGAGGCGCGCTGTGCCGCCGACGATCGCTGCATCGTCCTTGAAAAGCCGATCGCCGTGAAGCTCAATAAAATCGGAGAAGATGAACTTGATGTAATCGAGGGTGAAGGGCCGGTCAAAGTGGCGCGAGAGCTGGACGCGCTGGTACGGCGTGAGCTTCCCGTAGATCTCCTTCCTGACCTTGGAGACTTTTGACTCAAGAGCCGCATACTCGGTGCGGCGCGACTGATTGCCGCTCGCAAGCTCGTCCTTTAGCCGCTCGAGCTGGTACTCAAGCTCAACTAGTGGGCGCTCAAACTCAAGCGGATGCTCAATCGGACTCATACTGCTCTCACTTAACGATACGCTTAGTTACGGAAGCTGCTGCCTCCTTACGGAACCTTCGGTCGAAGATGATTCCATACATTGCGGCTGCTGGTCAAACCACCCAAAAACCCCTTAATCCCTTGAAGGCACTGGCTATTCGGCGCTTCCAAGACGCCTCGTGGCGTAATTCGCAACAGCGAAGAGCACCGGAGTGACCACCATCGAGAGGAGCGTTACCGAGAGCAGCACCGAGAAGGAGTCGGCAGAGAGCAGCCCGAGCGCCATTCCCGCTCCCCCGATAACGAAGGCAAACTCTCCAACCTGGGCGAGACCTACTCCGACCGTGAGCGCCCGCCCGGTGGGAGTCCCGAAGAGCCGCACTATAGCCGCGATCGCTACCGCCTTGAGCACCACTACTCCGATCGTGAGCGGAATAATCGTTGAGGCATTCGCCATAAACGCCTTTGGGTCGAAGAGCATCCCCACAGAGGCGAAGAAGATCAGCGCGAAGAGGTCTCGCAATCCCGCGACGTCGTCGTGAGCCTGACCACGGAAATCCGTCTCGCTCAGAAGCATGCCCGCAACAAACGCCCCGAGCGCAAACGAGAAGCCCATGGCGTGAAAAGCCGCCCCTGCCCCAAAGACAACTCCGAGCGTGGCGAGAAAGAGCAGCTCGCGCGACTCTAGCCGCGCAATAAAGCGGAAGAAGCGCGGCAGGAGCTTGTTTCCTGCCACCAGGATAAGAGCCAGAAAGAGGGCCGACTTGCCGAGCGCGAGCAGCAGCGGGACGATTCCGACACTCTGCTGCGTGAGCTGCGGAACGATCAGCATGATCGGCACAACCGCCAAGTCTTGCGCAATCAGAACCGCAACGCCGAGCCGCCCCGTGGCGGTGTCGAGCGTATGGCGCGCCTCTAGCAGCTTTATGACTACCATCGTGCTTGAGAGCGAGATCGCAGAGCCAAACCAGATCGCGTCTTGCGATGGCATTCCGGTTGCAAGCGCCAGTATGTACCCTCCGAGGGCGCACACCATCACCTGTATCGGAGTTGCGACAAACGAGATCTTCGCCAGCCGCTTTAGGTCAGAGAGGGAGAACTCTAGCCCGATAGCGAAGAGCAGCAGCGCAATACCCATCTCTGCCAGCATCTTGATGTCATCGGGCTGGTGCACCGTGATGCCACCCGTGTACGGACCGACCGCAACGCCCGCCAGAATGTACCCGAAGATGAGCGGCTGCTTAAGGGAGTGCGCAACCAATCCGCCCACGAGGGCGGCAAGCACGATGTAGATTAGGTCAGAGGCTATCCCCATATTCTTGAGGGTACCGGCAGTTGCCGCGCTCCCGCAACCTGTTAACGATTAGGCGCAAGGCTGAACGTACCAGACCTCCGTCCGGTCAAGCGGGAGCGCCAGCCGCTGGCGCACAGCAGACACAAGCTCCTGAGCCGAGAGACGTAGCGCGCGAAACCCTTTCATCCTCTTCTGGGCGCGCTCGGGGAAGGTCTCAAATCCAGAGACCTCCTCAGCCCCCTCATGGTCGCCTGGGCGCGTGAGCCAGCCGCGCTTCGTGGGCTCATTGCGCCAGTACGTCATCTGGCGCTTGGCGAAGCGGCGCGTGTGGAGCGCAATCTCGTGCTCAAGCTTCTCTCGGGAGAGCTCCCCCGCGAGGAACGCCTTGGCCTGCTTGTACCCGAGCGTCTCTAGCGCCGGGACATCACCGAATCGGTCAAGGATTAGGCGAGTCTCTTCCAGAAGCCCCTGCTCTACCATGAGCGCTGAGCGCGTATCGATACGAGAGTAGAGCTCGTTGCGCGGCCTGCAGAGCACGATGACAAGCGATGCGACCTCTACCCCCGAAAACTCGTGCTGCGCGAAGAGCTCGCTCGGCTTCTTTCCGGTGACACGAACGATCTCAAGGGCTCGCGAGATGCGCTGGATGTCGTTTCGGTTGAGGCGTGCCGCAGTCTCTGGATCCGCAGCAGCAAGCTCCTGGTACATAGCCTCAGGGGCGAGCGCAGCAACAGCCCTGCGCACCTCGACAGGGGTCGGCGGAACCTCAGCCAAGCCGTGCAGCAGAATAGTGAAGTACATCCCGGAACCGCCTACCAGGAGCGGCAGCTTGCCACGCGCCCTGATGTCCCTCACCGCAGCGAGAGCCAGCTCCCGAAACTGCGCGACGTTTGCCGGCTCGTTCGGCTCAAATACGTTCAGCAGGTGATGAGGCACCCCGCCCTGCTCTGCCACACTGAGCTTTGCGGAACCTATGTCTAACCCACGGTAGATCTGCACGGAGTCGACGTTTACAACCTCACCGTCAAGCGCCTTGGCAATCTCAATTGAGAGTGCGCTCTTCCCCGATGCTGTCGGGCCGCACACGGCTACTGTTTTGAGGGGCTCTTGTGACATCTGCCGCTAACGATCTCTGCCGAACCAGCGCTCAACCGCATCGCGGCTGAACTCTGCAACAACGGGCCGGCCGTGCGGGCAAGCGCCTGCGAGCTGCGCCTCGTCCATCTGCGCGAAAAGCGAGTACGCCTCGGCGCGCGACATCGTGTCTCCTGATCTGACGCTGGCGTGGCACGCGATGCGAGCCGCCATGTGGTCTATCCGCTCCTCAAGCCGCTCGCGCCACCCCTCGACGACCGGCTCTGCCGCAAGCTCTTTGAGCAGATCGCCACAGCGCAGGTGCGAAACGATCCCAGGGACCCCCAGGATCTCTACCGTGTCTGCTGACACCTGTCGCACCTCGAATGCGAGCGCCCTGAGCGCCTCCTCTTGGTCCAAGAGATTCGCAACCTGCTCGGCCGTGAGCGTAACGCTCTCAGGGATGAGGAGCTTCTGCGTGCTGATTCTCTGCTCTGCCCGCGCTTTTCTGATCCTGTTGTAGTTTACCCGCTCGTGCGCCGCGTGCATGTCAACCACCACCAAGCGCTCGTTAAGCTCGCACACGAGGAAGCACTCGAGCACCTGCCCGATGAACCTCAAGTTCGAGAAGCGGAACTCCTCGTCGCTCTGCAGCGCAGCACCCTGCGGCTGTAAGGCTGTCGCCTCGCGCACGGGGAACTCTGGCACAGCCTCGGCAACCTGCGCCTGCTGGTAATTCAAAGGTGGTGGCTGCGTGCGAGGGCCCTCTGGAAAGACCTCGCGCACGAGATCCTGAAGCGAACGGGGCTGCGCGGCAGCGGGCTGCATAAAGGAGAGCGGCTGCGGGCGCATGGCGGGTGCCGGAGTCGATGCGTCGGGTTTTAGCGCTGCGTTTCCGCTCACTGGCTGCGAGAAAGACATCGGGCGCTTGAGGCGCCGAACGGCTGAGAGCACAGCCCCCTGCACCACCGCGAAGAGCTGGTTTGCGTGCCGGAAGCGCACCTCGCTTTTCTGCGGATGGACGTTGACGTCCACATCCTGCGGCGGGAGCGTTACCGAGAGGTAGCCGACCGGGAACTCACGGTCTTTGAGCATCGAGTCGTACCCTTCCCGCACAGCGCGCAGCACTATTTTGTCTGTTACGAGCCGGCCGTTTACGAGCACGATCAAGCCGGTGGCATCTGCTAACGCCTGGCCCGGATGCCCGAGGCGGCCTTCAATCGATATGCCACCTTCGGAGAGCGAGACCGGCATCAGGTCTCCCGGGCACACCTGCGCCCCGCGCTCCTCAAGCGAGGCAGCTCGCGGGAGGTTAAGCACCTCGTCACCATCAGCTATCAGCCGGTAGCGCACATCGGGACGGGCTAAGCTTGAGTGTGCAAGCCAGGTGCGGATACGCGCCATCTCGGAGCGCGGAGACTTGAGGAACTTTCGGCGCGCAGGAACGTTAAAGAAGAGGTGCTCGACCTCGATCTCTGTCCCCTCGCTCCACGGGCAGGGCTGCACGTCGGCTAATTTCCCTCCGCGGTAGGCAACCGAGACCCCAACATCCGACTCGCGCGAACGAGAGACGAGCTTTACCTTTGAAACAGCAGCGATAGAGGCGAGCGCCTCTCCGCGGAAGCCAAGCGTCCCTATCGAAGTCAGGTCCTCGATCGAGGAGACCTTCGAGGTGGCGTGGCGCTCAAACGCCAAGATCGCCTCATCGCGCGACAGCCCACAGCCGTTGTCACGAACCTTGAGCCGCGTGTGGCCGCCCGACTCAATCATGACCGTGACATCGGTCGCACCAGCATCGATGGCGTTATCCACCAGCTCCCGCACCACCGACGCCGGACGCTCAACGACCTCGCCAGCCGCGATCTGGTTAATGACGGTATCCGGAAGGACCTTAATCTTCATTTGCACTCCAACAACAGAGCTCTCACCCCTGGCCGCAGAGACTATTGCCTCGGACGCTCCCCGAGCCACTCCTGCACCCAATACTATCCTCTACCTAGCGTCGGTTGTGAACTCTTTACCCGCCCCTTTCTCGACGGGCAGATCCTAACGTTACCTCAACCCTTCACCCTATGGGGTGTATTTCCGATGGATTACGGATTGCGACGTACCACGAACAACCCT
>CAZZJR010000054.1:8912-12741 GCA_964654585.1 uncultured Bdellovibrionales bacterium | reverse complement strand
CCCTCAAATCAAGTGACTCATACAGCGTCCGCTTAGTGGATACGACCTTTCGGCGCAACGAAGGCGGCTGCTCTCTAACCGGACCACCAGATAATTACCACGGTAGGGTGCTAGAGAGATGAAAAAATCCCCCTGTGGGGCCATCCGCTGGTAGCGTGGCTAATCGAACAATGGTCTCGACAACACGGAAGTCGTCCGGCTTGTCTTTCACCCGCCAGAATTGCTCCGAAACATCAACCGATTCTTCGCACTTGAGTGAATATACTGCAGTCACACCCGGGCTTCTTCAGGCCTCGAAAACTACTCTGCGTATCTCTTGTTCGCCTCGTCTCTCTCATAGCTCTGCAACCGGAAGAGGGCGCGCTGGATCTCGTCACGCTCAAGCTGCCTCAATATTGTGTCCGCGGCGAGCATGTTGCCGATATCCGACAAGTGAACCCCATCCGACCAGAGCGATTCCGAAGAAGCATGGGTAGCAAGATTGGTATGCACTCGCTCAAACTGGCTGAATAGGTCAATGAAGAATACACGGCCGGCTTCCCGACGCTTTACAATCGCTTCGATTGCATTGTTGTAGCTTTTTAGATCCGCGTTAATGGCAACGGAATCTTTCTCGACATTAACCAGGGGCTCTCCAAGACAAAACACGAGCCGCGATTTCTTTTGCGCTTCATCGATAACCTGACCATAACGCTCCGAAAACTCCCCGAGATCGACCGCTTCGCTGAAGCGGCCCTGAAATTTTCGCATTACATCGTTAATTCCAACGCAAATGAACGAAACATCAGGGTGCGCGATTTGTTGCGCCGAATCGACAAGCTGCGCTTGCACATCTCGAATGGTGGATCCTCCCACCGCGAATTTAAGGAATCGAAATGAGCGCTCAGGGAAGGCGACGGTTAATCTTTGAAGCACCAACTTGTAAAAGCCCGCTGTTTCGTGCCCACGAACAGGCACCGATTGGCCAACTGCGGGAAGGTCATAGTGCGGGTCGTCAACTACAATCGCTGGGCGATCAACCAGACTGTCACCAAAGAAACAAAACGTCAGATCTTTCATGTCTACAGACTCCATGTTGCCCGAAAATTCATTCAGGATTCGTATGCTCTTCGCGTCGCCAACTACTTTGCAATTTGGGCGAATACTTTGACGAAGATGCACCCCTGCTCCTATGAAGCTGTTTTGCCCGACCCTAACGCCTGGCAGACGGGCTTCATCGCTCAGTATAACCATCGGCTCAACGACGATCGGCGCAGCTTCAAATCCGCTTGCCCATGGTGCTCTTTCTTTGTCATGAACGAATTCTATTCTATTTTCCCTGTGGTTGTGGTCTCGAATTGAAACGTTGTTGGCGACTCCAACACCATCGCCAATTGAAATCGAACACATTGTCGCTATCGTGGTGTTGCGCCCAAAACCAACATTTTTCCCCAACGTCAGCGTTCCATCCCGGTTGACTTCTAGATGTGCGCCGCGTGAAATCGTGACTCCATCCGCAATTTAAAATCGTTTAAACCCTGGGTCGAGATAGATACTTACTCCGTCCTCAATCACAACCCCCGAGCCAATGCGACAGTGCGGATGATCCTCGATTTCCTTGATTAGCTCAGGAGTGACGGTCGTGGCTCGTTTTAGAGTAATCATATTGAACAGGTCAGCCAGTTGACGGGGACTACATGGTACCGAGAGCAGGGTATCCCACGTCCCCCAGTAGTCAATCCCGAACTCTTATTCCACGTAGCTCGACATACCCGCAGTCGGAAAGCCGATCCCTTGTCGACTCAACAGGATAGCAGGCCTGCAATTGCGCCCCTCTGAAACTAAAAAAGAAATCTCGTTAGGAGTTATCAGTTAGCCAGCTCCTGCGATTCTTCGTCGGAAAGCGCTGCATCATCAAACACATTACAGTTGTCGGGAGTGCTGGCTTCGGCCATGAACCAGATCCCGCTTCGGGGCTACGAAAAGTACCTCAGCTCGGGAACGTCGTGCCCGCAGACTACGTTGAAGTCGGAGCCAATAGCTGTATCGATTGAGGCGTGCTCGGGCCAACCGTGATCGGCTACGAGACCAAGATCGACAAACTCGTTCGATTGGCCACAACTTGATCATCGGGCAGTTCTGCATCTCGTGTGGACAGGTCGGGGTGTTGGCAGCTTCGAGCTTCAAGACGGTGTGGTCTTGAGCGGGCAGGTAGGGTTTCGGATCACTGCCGGCTCGTCGCCGGTGTGAGAAACGGCGGCGGCGCGCCCGTAACGGGTGCTATCCTGGAGCCTTGAGACTACTTCGGACATCCCCTGCTGCACTTGCGTGAATGGCACTTCGCTTCGAGCGAAGATGCGCTGCTGGAAGGAAAGCTATCTCTGACGAAGCAGCTGCGAACGAGGCGTAGCGCAGCGGGCGGCCCCAGAGGGCTTTTCTACTCCCAAGCCGGAACGACGGATACCTCTCGCTCCTCGCCGTAGCTTCCGCCGCGGTGCGCCGTGAGACAACTCCCCTCCGTAGCGCTAGTGCTGCGGATACCCTTGTCCACCTCGTCCCTATCGCGACCTACTTCTCCGTTGGCCTTGCCAATCCGGCAAGCTCATCGATATCTCGCGAAAATGGCCAACAAAACCGTCATTTGCACTCGCTTATTCGATCCTAGTCTGAATGGCGCTACAAAGGAGCTTTTGCCCCCACCCGCAGAGACTCACTCCCAGGACGCCCCGGGGCAGCCTCTCGTGCCCTCTACTATCCTCCACCTGGCGTGGATTGTGAACTCTTTAAGCACGCCTTTCTCCCGGGATTAGGTGGAGGTACCGCAATAGCCTTCGCGGAGCTTCCTGCGCGAAGAGGGCCGAGCCTTTCGGATTAGGCATGGCGAGTCCTCTTCTGGCTCTGCCTTAAACAGCTTGCCCTTTTTTCCTTGCCATTTTTTACCCACAAAATTAGCCTCCACCAGACGCTATGGATACAACCTGGCGAATTGAAATTGAAGGGCCGGGCGCAGAGGATCTCGCCTTCGATTCCTCATTCTCTCAGGTGGCCCGGATACGAGGGGCGGAGGTGTTAGCCGACCACTCGGTGCGGCTCTTTGTCTCAGCGACCGAAGGGCAGCGTGACCAACTGCTGCGGCTGCTCACGGAGAAGCGATTCGTCGTGCGTGCCGTGGATGCGGAGGAGAGCTGCGACTGGGAGGCAGCCGTGAAAAACTCCTGGGTGCCGTTCAGTGCTGGCTCCTTCGAGGTCATCCCAGTTCTCGATGAGAAGCCCCCTGCCCGCACGCCGGGCCAGAAACAGATCCTGTTGCGGCCCGGTGTAGGCTTCGGCACGGGACACAGCCAGACTACTCAGAGCGCCCTTCTCTGCCTCGATGCAGTAGCGGGCTCTACACACCGCCCGGAGAAGATCATCGACATCGGCACCGGCAGCGGCATTCTGGCTATCGCAGCAGCCAAGCTCTTTCCCAAGTCTTCCCTGCACGGCATAGACGTCCAGGAAGCCGCTCTGGAGAATGCAATCGGGAATGTTGCGCTCAACGGCCTGTCACCGCGCATCTCGCTCACGCTCGGCGACCCAGAAAGCGCCCAGGATGCCTACGGCCTCATTATTGCAAACCTTGATATCGGAATTCACTTAAGCATACTCGGGGAGTACAACCGCCTCGCTGCTCCGCACGCGCAGCTCATTGTCGCCGGAGTGCGTGACAGCGTGACCGCTGCCCAGTTTAGCGACCTGCTCCACAATGAGGCTTTGACCGGCTGGGACTCAACTCACCAGTGGCAGCTTCTCCACTGCGTTGAGAGCGGCGAGTGGAAAGCTTTTCTGTTCACAAAAGTGGAGTAGCCTC
>CAZZJR010000054.1:0-8812 GCA_964654585.1 uncultured Bdellovibrionales bacterium | reverse complement strand
TTCTGCATCTTGTGCGGACAGGTCGGTGTCGCAGGCAGCTCCGTTCTCGAAGACGGCGTAGTCTTGAGCGGTCAGGTCGGGGTTTCAGACCACTGCCGGCTCGTCTCTGGTGTCAGGATCGGCGGCGGCGCTCCGGTAACGGAAAATATCCTGGAGCCAGGAGACTACTTCGGACACCCCCTGCTGCGTTCGCGTGAGTGGCACCGACACCAGACTGAGCTTCGCGCGAAGATGCGCCGCAGGAAGAAAGCTGTCCCGGACGAAGCTGCAATAAGCGATGCCTGAAGCAGGGCAGCGCATTGCGCCCACAGACAGCACCACACCATCGACCAAGTGGGCAGCATACAGCAGGCGTTCCGCTGAGCACCCGCTTACCCCTAGCCCGTACATCCATCAAGCCTGCGCGGCGAACGCCGACCGAAGCGGTTTATCGTCTCAAGCATCGATTTTTGTTCGCGCCCTTCGGGCGCCAGAGAGCACCGTTCTCGACGCGTTTAGAACGCACCCTCATTCCAGATGTCGCCTAGGGCTCTGCGAGCGCCGCTGCCGGAAAATCGGCGGCGGTTGCGACAACTACATCTGGGCTGCACCGTGCCAGCCTAGCTTCACTTGAGAATCCGCTCAGAACGGCGCACGTTCTCATTCCGAACGCCTTGCCTACCTGCATATCCTCCGCTGTGTCTCCGATCATCCAGTCTTCTGCTCCAAGCAGCGGTATAGTCGAAAGAAGGTCAACCTTGCTCACGTTCTGCTCTGTCACCAAGACCTGCTGAAAATACTCAAAGAGCCCTAGCGCCTTGAGTTGGTCGATAGCTCCCTGCCGATTCTGGCGCGCCGTACAGACGAACAGGCTTGCCTGCCCCCGCAGCTTCTCAAGAGCGACGTGTATCCCCGGAAAATTCTCGTCGAGGGCGAGCAGGCCAGGACTTTCAATACGGGACATCCACTCCCCGCGAAAACGCTCAATGGCCTCCGCGTGAAAACCGAGCTGAGTGCCCAGCATCATCTCGTGCGATGTTCCGTCTCGCTTGAGTGACCAGTACTCGTCAAAGCTCAGCGTGGAAATCGGCACGAGCTCGCTGAAAAGGCGGTAGAGCCGTTGCCGCGCGTCTACCAAGGTGCCGTCGAGGTCGAAAATGAGGTTCACGAATTTTTTGCTCTCAGGCTCTCTACGTAACGGAATTCGGCCGTGAGGCCCGCGACCAATTCAACCTCTTCAGGCAGCAGGTGCCGCTTGAGCAGCGTGTTGTCAAATACGAGGTTGCGCGCAGCCCCGGCCGACCTATGCTGCACGATCCGAGTGCCTCGTCCGCCAATTCCGACCAACATGTCCAGTACCGCCCGAATCGATATCGGTGTTCCGCCAGCTACGTTCACGATTTCCGGCAAATCCGGCGAGACAACAGCTCTCACGACAGCGCGAACCACATCGTCCACGTATATAAAACTGCGCAGTTCCGCACCATCACCCCACAGCTCGATCTCTTTGCCCTCTATGATTGACTGGATCGATTTGGGGATAACTTTACGGTACTTCTCCTCTCCCGGGCCGTACACGTGCCCAACCCGGAGCGCGTGCCCGGAAATCCCATGCTTGGCGGCGAAGATGTGCACCAGGCGCTCACAGTAGAGCTTCGACAAGCCATACAGGCTCGGCGGATTCGTAACCGACGTTTCGCTAATTACTCCCTCTACCGGCGCATACACGTCAACAGTGCTGACAAAAATAATCTTCCTGAGTTTGCGCCAAGGAAGGGACAAAAGCTGCTCGACGAACGTGATGTTGCTGTTGCATCCAGCGACCTGATTTGCGTCCGTGCTCTGCTTCGGAATGAAGGCACCCGCGTGGATCAGCACCTCCGCTTCTTCTACGAGGGCGAGGTGTGCCGGCTTCAAAGCGAAGCTGCCGAGGCTTGAGTACACTATGTGGCTCCCCTCAGACGGCTGCGAGGTGCATGCCGTCACATCGGCGCCGTACGCCGCGCGGGCTGCTTGCAGCAGTCGGCTACCGATAAAGCCTGATGTGCCCGTGATGACAATTCTCATGAAAAGAGAATCTCCCGAGAGATGTCATCCTCCGTCATGAGTCTTGGGACCACGTCCATGCCGCGCAACCACAGCAGCCCACTCGGAAGCGGATTAATCTTCTTCTCAAGCTTCGGAAATTCACCGTACAGGGCGATATCTTTGAAGATCTCGGGAAGGTTGAGGCCAGCTGTTGTGAAGAAGAGAACAGTCGTGAAGAAGCGAGAGATGTTGATCTCTGTCGGGTTCGGGACCCCATTTCTGTCGTACGCCATGTCGACACCGAAAATCCCGTGCGGCTCTGCTGCAACAGCTTTCACGGCATCGATGGCAATTCGCGTGACTTCACTATCATCACAGGTAACTCCCACTTTCGTAACGCCTGTTACACCAGAGATGCTGCGGTTGCCGTGGGTCCAGCCACGGCGCTCGCGCGATTGTGCGACGACCAGCTCGCCTTGGTGCCATATGGAGAGCCAGGTAACAGTGTCAGGAGTGAGCATGCTTGCCGCAACAAACTCGCCCCATCCCTTGTAGTGATCGATCCAGCTTTTTGCCATGGAGAAATCAGCCGTGGGAACTGCTCCCTTCCCTCCACCACCTATCGAAGATGCCCGGAGCCAAATCCTCCCCTTCTCATCGCCGAGTTGCGAGAAGGCTCGCCGCAAGTCCTCCTCACTGTGAATCATGCGATTCTCCGGTACTGGAACTCCAGCAGCCTTGAACGCCTCGTACGTTTTGTACTTGTGGACACACGTGTCAATCACATCGTGCGGCGGCATGAACAGGGTCGTGCCCGTGGCCAGAATCTCATCTCGTAGCAGCGAGGCGTGGAAGATCTCAAGGTCGTTCTGGAAGTGGACGAGGTCAGGCTTTTCGGCCTCAAGAATTTGAAGAAGTCGCTCCCGGTACTCCGGCTTGTTGGCGTACGGCACGTACAGCTTCCGATGGGCTGCAGAGAGAACCAGGTCGGTCGGCTCCGACCCCATACCGATGACTGTTTCCTGCCTCCGCCCGCGCAGAATAGAGTTGATGACTCCTTCGGACGGGGCTCCACCAGCACCGGCGATTAGAATTTTCGACATACTGCCTCAGGCTAATCTCATCATCGTATACGGAACACAACGAATTCTTCTGATCGCAGCGACACGCCCCCTGCTTAACCATACTGCAGCACTCGTTACAGCGCATCTCTACCCCGCAGACGCTACCATGGGGCATCACACGCTGCCATGGGTGTCAGCATAGGCCTTGAGGCCCCCCGCGAAGAACAGCGGGCCCAAAGCCCGGCCAGACTCCTCAAAAAATCCTCATATCGAAACCCCGCTGCTAATGCGCCGCGTTCGTAGTCGGACGGCTCACCTCTGAAACGGTTCCGCCGAGCCTGGAGAACCCTACTCCCACGCCGGAACCACCGACACCTCTCGCTCCTTGCCGTATATCCCACCGCGCCGCAGCGTGAGCTTCAAGCTCTCAGTGCGACTCGTGCGCCGGATGCTGTCCTCAACTTCGTCTCGATTGTGGACCCGCTCGCCGTTTACCTTGTAGATTAAGTCCGCGCTCTCTATATCGCGCTGAAATCCCCTCACTACTCCGCCCGCAGCGATCTCCTGCTCAATAGCCCGGACGCCACCCTTCGCTGCAGTGCCCCCTGGCAGCACGCGCAGCACCATCGCTCCCTGGTCTGTATCGACGATGTACCAGCCTAAGTTCGGCCGCCGCACTCGCCCAGTGGCGAGCAGCTCCGGCAAGATGCGCTTGATGCTGTTGATAGGGACGGCGAAGCCGATACCTGCAGAATCACCCGACTGCGAGAGTATCGCCGTGTTAATCCCGATCAGCCGCCCGTCGGCATCGAGCAGTGGCCCTCCCGAATTGCCGGGGTTGATGGCAGCGTCTGTTTGAATGAGGTCCTTCAGAACCGCGCCACGGGGCGTCTTCATGGTGCGGTCGAGCGACGAAATGATGCCGGTGGTCAGGCTGCGGTAGAGCCCGAACGGGTTTCCTATCGCGAGCACTCGCTGCCCAACTTCAAGGCTGCTTGAGTCTCCCTGCGGCAGCGGCGAGAGCCCCTTAGGGACCTCCGAGAGCTGGAACACCGCGATGTCGCTCTCCGCGTCGAGCCCGACCAGCTTGGCGCGGCTGTTTCGGCCGTTGGCGAGCATGATCTCGACGCTCCCGCCCGATTCGAGCGCACCCTCGATCACATGCAGGTTCGTGATGACGATGCCGCGCTGCGCATCGACGATCGTTCCCGTCCCCGTTCCCTGCTGTGGCTTAAGCTCATCGAAGAATGTGAACGGGTCAACCACGTACGTCTTCGTTGTAATGAACACGACAGATTGATTCGCGCGCTTGTAGGCATCAATGGTGCGCTGCTCTTCGTCGGACCGGCTAGCATTTTGCGGAGCTGCGCTTCCTAACGGCACAGCCGCCAAGAGCGCTACGACGAGGCATCCTACGAAGTAGCGTACCGCAGCCACCATAGCCCTATGCCTCCCCCGCGTCTTCGCCAGAGGGGGTAAGGTGCCGGACACGCTCTACCTTGATCACGCCGGGCACCATCTCAATCGCTCGCTTGATACGGTGAAGCTGGTGCGCGTCGTCGATGATCATCTCAAAGTGAATCGAGGCCTTGCCGTGCTCGGTCTTAATCTGCGCACTCGTGATGTTGGCCCCGTTCGCTGTTATCGCCTGAGTGACATTAGCAAGAAGCCCCATTTGGTCCTGAGAGGCAACGGTAATACGAACCTTTCGCGGAGCCTTGACGACTGTGTCCCACTCCACTTCCACGCGCCGCAGCGGGTCGCTATTGAGGACCTGCGAGCAGTCCGCGTAGTGCACCGTGACTCCCCGGCCGCGCGTGATGAACCCGACGATCCGATCTCCCGGAAGCGGTTCACAGCACTTAGCGAAACGTATCAGCATATTGTCGAGACCTGAGACTCGAACTCCGATCCGTTCACGGCTACCCTGCGCCGCACGCTGAAAGATGCGCTGAATCGGGCTCTGCTGCGCCTCGAGCTTCTCTTCGACTTTCTCGTCTTCAGGCATCAGCTTCGAAATCACTTTTGCCGTGCTGAGCCGACCGTAGCCAATGCCCGCGTAGAGCTCTCCCGGAGACTTGAGGCCGAGCTCCGCAGCAACCTCTGCGAGCTTCCCCTCCTTCTCCAGTTTCTTGACCCCGAGCTTCACCTTCCGCAGGTCCTTGGTCAGCATCTCGATTCCAAGCGCCATCGAGCGGGCATGCTCCTCGGCCTTAATAAAAGCCCGGATGCGCTGCTTCGCCTTCGATGACTTCACGAACCGGAGCCAGTCCTTGCTCGGGACGTGGTTCTTGGAGGTGATAACTTCGACCGTGTCTCCGTTCGAAAGCTTGTGGTCGAGCGGCACCATCTGGCCGTTGACGCGCGCTCCGACCGTGCGATGCCCGACGTCGGTGTGCACCATGTACGCAAAGTCCACTGGCGTAGACCCATACGAGAGTCGCACCAGGTCGCCGCGCGGCGTGAAAACGAAAACCTCTTCGGGGTAGAGCTCTCCCTTGACTGACTGGATGAACTCGTCGGGGTTCTTCAGGTACTGCTGCGTCTCTACTAGCTCCTTGACCCACTGCAGGTCGAACGCCGGAGCTGCTCCTCCTTCCTTGTAGCGCCAGTGCGCAGCGATACCCTCCTCCGCTACTCGGTTCATCTCGGGAGTACGAATCTGGATCTCGATGCGCTGCCCGTCAGGGCCGATTACCGTCGTGTGTAGCGACTGGTACATATTTGGCTTCGGCATCGCGATGTAGTCCTTGAAGCGGCCAGGCACGGGCTTCCAGGTGGAGTGCACGACCCCGAGCGACTCGTAGCACGCGCGAACAGTGGGCACGATAACGCGGAAGCCCAGAATGTCATGCACCTCCTCAAACGAGAGCTTGTCTCGGTCCATCTTCGCCCAGATAGAGTAGTAGTGCTTCCCACGACCCTTCACCGACGCTGAGACGCCGGCTTCAGCGAGGTGCTTCTGGATCTCAAGCGTCACGCGGTCGACGTACGATTCACGTTCCGGCGCAGACTGCGCGATGCGCTCCTTAATCTGATGGTGCATCTCCGGACGCAGGTAGAGCAGGCACAGGTCCTCCAGTTCAGACTTGAGCCAGTGGATACCGAGCCGGTTCGCGAGAGGCGCGTAGATCTCTTGGGTTTCTGACGCAATGCGGCGCTGCTTCTCTTCGCTGAAGAAAGTGAGGGTCCGCATGTTGTGGAGCCGGTCACAGAGCTTTACGAGCACCACTCGAATGTCTTTCGCCATCGCGAGCAGCATCTTGCGGAAGTTCTCGGCCTGCTTCTCCTCGCGCGACTCAAACTCGATCCGGGTCAGCTTCGTGACTCCTTCCACGATATCCGCAACACCCGGCCCGAACTCCTTCTGGAGATCTTCACGAGTGACGTCGCTGTCCTCGATGGTGTCGTGCAGCAGCGATGCGATTACCGACGGCTCGTCCAGCTTGAGCTGGCACACGAGCATCGCAGTCTCCTCCACGTGCTTAAAGTAAGGCTCACCAGAGGCGCGAACCTGCCCGCGGTGGCATTCCTCCGCAAATTCGTAGGCTTTCTTTAGTGCAGCTAGGTCTGGGGTCGGATGGTACTTCTTGAGGGCTTCAGCGATCTGCTCGTAGGACATGATGTTCGCTAAAACCCCTCAACAAAACCGAAGAGGATCTCTACTCTTCGTCGTCGTCACTTCCGGCCGCAATCGGGCCGGTCTGCATGAGAGCTTCCTTCAGGAAGTCTTCAGCACGAGTCTCACCACCGTTCGTGAAAAGCCCTGCCCCGATCTCCTGGCGACGCTCACGCTCCGCCATCTCAGCTGCGCGTTGCGCCTCTGCTTCACGGGCACGCTGCTCTTCCCACGCAGCCAGCTCTTCGGGAGTCATAAAACGGACCTTACCACCAGCGATCTCGCGCAGCGCAGTCACCACAGCCTTGTTCCGGCGGTCAGCGATCTGAACACTTCCTCCCTGCAGGATCTGTTTGGTGCGCTTCGATGCAAGCTGCACCAAGGCAAAACGGTTGTTCTCCTGGACGAGGCAATCTTCAACGGTGATTCGGGCCATAAGACAAAACTCCAGATGCGCCAAACGAACGTACCCCAGACATACACGCTGCTGACCAAAGGTTTGGCCAACGGCTCGCCCGAGAGACCGGCACGCTACAGCAATCGCTTTTTTTGAACCGGTACCCCTTCCAAAGAGTCCCCAAGAGGGCGCCCGATTGGATAAGCATCCGATTTATTTAGATAACGAGGACAGTAGCAAAGGTGCATCAGAGTGTAAATGGTTGGCCCCCCGGCCCCAGGGATGGCCGGGTTGGCGGAATAAATTGCGGAAAACTGCCGAAAAAATTTGATAATCCCGTTTGTTTTCAGGTAGATGTAGGGCTGTCAGAGCTGCGGCAAGAAGTCTTCCGACCGTGATGCAGCTCAGACCCCGATGACGGTGTGATTAATAACGATGGGACCGAACGCAGCACATCAAGACGGTGGCACCCCTGAGCCTCAGCCAGGCTTTGAGGATGTTGTGCGTCTGCCAAGCCTGAACGGTCCAACCCGCGCGGCATCAGGCTGCTCATATTTGAATGGCCTAGCTGAGAACCTGAAGGTAGTGCACGGTCGGTTCGCCGGGTGCATCGGCCAGCTGAGCAAGGCAGCGGACCTGCTGATCAAGTCAATGTCGAGCAGGTCAGGCATCGACGAACGTGACATGATTGAGGCTAGCTTCTCTCTTCTGCTCGCCGAAGACAAATTGAGCTTCGCTCTCAAGCACCTCAAGAATTGCGAAGTGATCGCATCAACGCAGCGAGACATCGAAAGCATCTTCACGCTCGTTAAGTCACACCGCAAGAACGTTGATGAACTCCGCGGCTCTTGCGCAGAGCTATCGCTAGAGGACTTTGCCTCCACGAGCAGCAACATCCTTGGTGAAGCTCAGCGAATTCGGATTACAGCGGCTCGCCTGGCGCCACACCGAGACAAGGTAGAAGAGGCGCTCAGAACCAAGACGCCGGAGCACTATCCCCGCGAGTCCGCCTAAAGTTGAGGGTCCTCAGCTCTGGCCAGCATCACACGCGGTGCTCCGACCCTCTCTAGTAGTAATCCTGCAAAGCCCGGACCTCAAGGAAGGTGCGATCTTTTACCATCTCCAGCGCACTCACCACAGCATCCGCCGCCGCTATCGTAGTGTAGGTGGGAATTCGCAGCTCATTGGCTACCAGGCGAATCGACTTCGAGTCCATCACTGGCAGCGATAGTCCCTCCGGAGTGTTGAGGACGAGGCTTATCTCGCCCTGACCAAGCTTATCGACGATGTGCGGTGAGCCCTCACGCACCTTATTGACCACCTCGACCTGAAAGCCGCCTTCCCGAAGGTGATGAGCAGTGCCCTTGGTCGCCACGAGCGAAAAACCAAGCCTCTTGAGCTTTGCCGCAACGTCGGCGAGCCGACCCTTATCCTGCTCCTTGATGCTCAGGAAAGCAGTGCCCGCCGTCGGCAACTTGATATTCGACGCAAACTGGCTCTTCGCAAATGCCCCGCCAAAGTTTCGATGCAGCCCCATGACCTCGCCGGTCGACTTCATCTCGGGGCCGAGCACGGTGTCAACGCCGGGGAACTTGCTGAACGGGAAGACTGACGCCTTGACCGATACGTAGCCCTGCGGCTCGATCTCCTTCGCGCCAACTTCGCTCAGTCTCTTCCCTGCCATGATCCGTGACGCAACTTTGGCCCACGGCATGCCAGTCGCCT
>CAZZJR010000053.1:5876-19458 GCA_964654585.1 uncultured Bdellovibrionales bacterium | reverse complement strand
CTGTCGGTGCCGCCGACGGAGTGTCACTGAGATCTCAGCGACTTGCGCAGCTTCGCTTAAGCACCGTGCAATGGCGCTGAGCGGCTGGAGTAGATTCGTCATGCTGGCTATAGTGTCCCAGCGGAGTCCGTCGTCCCTGCCGATCTCGGTGGACTCGAAGCGGTAATGAGATGCAGATAATGTCAGTAAACCCCGTGCAGCCAGGAAAGACAGCTCGAGCGACGAAGCCCGCTCTGCCTTCAGCAGAGCGCCTGGAGTCGCTACAAGCTTCAATCAAGGTTCTGCGGTCCGGCGGATCTTCTATTCCCAAGCTCTCCGAGGTGCTTCTAGCCCGGACAGCCGAGCAGCGTCGCGCCGTGGAGGGAGCGGTCCTTGCCGCCGAGCGATGGCTCGAGTCTTCTAGGCGAGCGATCGAGGTTTGTGCGGCTGACCCTTCGCTCACACGGCACACGGCGCAGCTTGAGGCTCTTCGTGCGGAGTCGCTTGAGCTTAAGCTCGTGCTTTCGGAGAGGTCTGAGCGCATGCGCTCCATTTACAGCTCCCCCGACCTCTGCCCCCCACGCGCGACTGTGTTGTCGGCTGCGGACCTAGCGGAGCTAACGACGTCCATGGTTGAGCTTCGAGAGCGATTCTGGAGCTCCTTGTACTCATTTCCGGTTGCCTATTCAGAGCGGCTTCATGTCTTGCAGCGTCTGTTGCTCGGGGAGCTGTCCTGGGAGAGCTGCATTTTTCTCCGTCCGAGCGACGGCCGGGCTCAACGCGGCTTACTTTCTGAGGTTCGCAGGGTTCTTAAGCTGAACAACGCTAATGTGAGTAAGGGCGTCGATGCCGCACTTCAGCCCTACGACAGCGCACTCGGAGCTGCTCTCGGGCGGCTGCCCGAACTTCCTGAGGCAGCGCTTGAACGTTCAACCTTGCTTGAGCATAAGGCTGAGAGCCTTTTGAGGCTTGAGTCCGAGGGAGCTGCGGAATCGAAGTCACTGGCGCTAGAGCTCGGAGGAGATGCGAGCAGCTGCGCGGCACGAGTGGCGGCGATGATTACGGCTAGAAACTCGTATCTTTTAGTGAAAAGCTACCTCTTCGCCGCAAATAAGGGCTGGGCCGATAAACTCGCGGGCCAAAGAGCCGCTCGTGTTGCCGAGGCCCATCAGCCGGACGTGCACCAGGGTGCGTACCTTGGACTTTTGCGCGGCATAGAGCGCTGGGACCCAAGCGGCGATTCCGGTTTTGCTGGCTATACCAAGGGCTGGATTCTCCAGTCGATCGGGAGGGAGACGCGCGGACTTTTCTCAACGATAGCAATGCCGGGCGGCATGGTTCCCCTTATTAATTCCATGAGAAAGCTCACCGACACCGAGGCACGGGACCTTGATGTCCAAGAGGCTGCGGAAACGCATGGCGTGAGCGCCGAACTGGTGTGCGCCGCGAGGCTGCTTTCGCGTGGCGTAGTGAGTCTCAATTCAATGCGGGGTCGGAACGACGACCGCAGCGAGCTGTCGTCCGGAATAGCTGATAGCAGAACAAATGCTCCGAGTGAAAGGATTTGTTCGGAGGAAGCAAGGGATGAGGCACTCAGGTTGATGCAAAAGCTGCCGCCAAGAGAGCAGGATGTCCTCAAATTAAAATTCGGACTCGACGGAGCAGGGGAATCCCGGAGCCTTGGGGAAGTTGGGGAGCGTCTAGGACTCTCCCGGGAGAGAGTAAGGCAGCTCGAGCGTAGAGCGCTCGGGCGTCTACGGCTGTATCTTGAGCGGGTGTCGGGTGGCGAACAGTAGGGCCCGGCAGCCGGCGGCGCCGGAGTTTGTCGTGGGGGATTGGGAGTTTGTATCCCCGGACGGGAGCACCGTCCAGGGAGCTCTAGCAAGCCTCGGGTAATTGTTACTACGGTTGGCGTCCCACTGGGCTCTTGCTTTGGTGTTCAAAATCACAGCAGCGTATGGCCGCCGTTGATAACTACTTCAGCCGCAAGCGTCCCAGTGCTGTCGTACTGCAACTCTGTGCTAGCGAGCGTGGTGTTTCGCCTCGAAACCTTTACGACACGGTCACCATACGGTGTCGAGAACACAGCCTGTCCGCTAACACGGACAAGGCGGACAACGTATGATACCGAACTAGTGTCCGATGTCGTCGGGAGCCAGGGCATCGGGATGCGCAACACCTTCGTGTCGCCGGAGGCATTCGGAATCTCGGTGGTTTCGAGATTCGTCGCCCCTACCGGGCGCAGGTACGCTCCGGGAGCTGTGGTGTCGGGTTGTCCGAATGAGGGATAAATAAGTTGATACACCTCAAGCCGGACTACTACCCGCTGAGAATCCGGGCTCGGACCCAAGCACCTAGTGCCCGCGCCTTGGGAGCAAAGATGTCTTCCACGACTTTCGTCTGCGTGTGCCGAGGATTGAGTGATTACGCTGAAGAGGACTGCAAGGGAAAATAACGCGAGACGACAAACCTTCATATGAATTCTCCATCCAAAAACCGCCCGCAGCCCGCCGGAAGAGTAAATCCCTACCTACGGATTAAGGCATTTGGTGTGGGTATGGATAGGGTTTGTCGCTGTGTCGCATTAAATATAAAACCGCCCCCATGTGTTACAGGAATAGCCTGATCCGGCATGACCGCGACGCATTCAGTCAGAGAGCGAGCGGTCATCTGCTGTTCTCTGCTGTAGCCCGGGTATAGTAAGCGGGTATAGTACCCGTGCACCCTGATGGTCGCATGAGCACCGCTCGACATCGACTGCTCCCGCATCATCTACTCAGAAGCGGAGACGCCGGCTGTAACCCTAGATACACTAGTGCCCCGCGTACCGGAAAACGCGCGAGGGTATGAGAAAGCTCGTCTACGCAGAGACGAGATTAGCCAGCTTCGGCATAGAAGGTGGAAAGAGCCCTGGCGGATAACGAAGCCAAGTTTCCCCTCGGGCCCATTTAGCCCGAACCTCTCGAGCGGCTGCCATAAGATTCCGAAAGAATCGAATAAACGCAGATCGAACGGAGCGCCTCTCCGAGAGGCACCACATCCGTCTGCCATATCGCCTGGGCCGATACAGCGGGTCGATCGGACGCGAAATAAGCCGCTCGCGCCCTATAACGGATCCGCCGTTTCTTGCGCGGGCCTTTGCGGCTCGCTCCTCAAGTACTCTAATGCGGCGAAGTAACGTCCTATTTATCTCAGACTGCTGCTGCGGGTCTGAGACTCCGAAAGCCTCCAGCCACGCGTTAGGTTCGATAGTAAACTCGAGCGATTCGGTCGATGCATCCTCGAGTCGTCTCGCCTCTTCCGCGTATCCGCGTAGGTTATGCTTGTTTTTAGCGAGCGTTGAGAATTGCGGGCGCCGTAGCCGCTTCCACACTGTAGAGTGGATTCCCGTCTGATACATCTGCCACGTTGAGAAACCCGGATACCGATCTATTGAAATCTCGAGATTATCTTTGGCGGGATTGGCATACAAATAAGCGATAGCCAATAGAGCCCTTACGGGGGTCAATACAACCGGACTATCGTACCCATCGCACCAAATTGTCTTCTTTTTTCGGCCTAGGATTCGGTTCAACATGTGAGCCGATTCCGTCTTAAAATGTCTTACGAAGGCGGCAATGTGGTCTGGATTGTTGACCACTACAACCATATGAATGTGGGTGGCCTGAACGAGCATGTGGCATACCTTTACCCCATAAAGATTCTGGGCGGCAGCGAGACAGCTGTGCACAACTGCCATGCAGAGGGGATTACTCAAAAGAAGCAGTCCCTCCTCGATGCTGAAGGTGCAGAAGAGAACACTACCGTGCGGATGATACTTCATTGCTCTTGCCATGAAGACAGGTTCGAAGCTGAGCGCAGATAGTTGCGGACCGAGGCCCTGTGGTTTTGGATTCCCTCACGGGTTTACTTGGTCTCCCGAGAGCGAGGGCGTCGCTGGATACCAGGAAAAGGTAAGAACTGGTCCAGCTTCAGGGAGGAAGGAGGAGGGGGTTGTGGACGGACCACCGGACCCTACGAGGGCGCTGCTTAAGTGATGCGGGTTAGCTAGAGAAGAAAGTAGCCCGGCTACAGAGAGAAGACAGAGAGAAGGGAGAAGAGGAAGAAAAGTAGCCCGGCTACAGAGAGAAAAAGTAGCCCGGCTACAGAGAGAAACAAGAAAAGTAGCCCGGCTACAGAGAGAAACAGAGAGAAAAGTAGCCCGGCCACAGGAAAAGGAAGGAGCCCGTCGCAGCTCTGCTGCAGCGCGCTGCCTAGCTGCCGCGGTCAACTCCCCCGATATCTGCTCCGGGCTCCTCTGGACTGCATTTGGCAACTACCACTCCTTGCGGTGACTTTCTTTCCCGACAGACCGCGTTCGTTGCACATTCCCCACACGAGCCGCCGCAGCCGTCATAGCCGCACTCCTTAGTCTCGCAATTGGGGGTACATGGCTCCGGGATCTCGGTTCGACACGCATGCTCGCAGAGGTTTCGCCTCTTCTCGATGTCTTCGAACCACGCCACGCACATAGCGAGCCACTCAGCGATGTAGGAGCCGATCCGGGGAAACGTCGCGGCGCAAAATTCAGGACCAAAATCGTAATCGCCTTGGTAGATTTCCTGGCAGCAGTTTTTACACTCTGCGAGAGCCACTGAACCCTGAGCTTCTTTGGAGCGATGGGCACAGTACCCTGGGTCGGTATTTGGAAAGGTATCGAGGGCTCTGATGGCCCAACAGCGACACTGACCGTCCTGGTTACAGCCGCACTCCTCGGGTGATCTCCCCATCACTTGGCAGGCTATCGGACCAGCAACAGGCATGAGTGGGTGTAGAATCTCTGGTATAGTCGCCACCACTGCGCCCGCGGTTTGGTCAACTACCGCCCATGAGGCACCTAAATTGACTACGTTCGCAGCGTGGCCCATCGGCTCTAGTTCGCCATCTTCCGTTCTGCAAAAAACATGGATAGTCATGCACTCAAAGTTATGCGATTTCGCGCACCAAGTTCTAAAGTCTTCCGCAAACCAGGAGCAGTTCTGAAATGCGTTGTACCTATACGACTTGTCCGGCTGCCGCTCCCACTGGCCGCAACACCTCTGCAGACGCTCGTTAATCACGTACAGCGCGCACTCATCGTCTGAGGAGAGTGGCACATTGGTCGGGTACGGAACCGGGGTAGTTGTGGGAACGGGAGCCGCCGTCCGAATAGGCTTCGCACGCCTCGGTTTTTTTCGAGCGCGGCGCTCGGGTGGAGATTTGAGCGCGCCCTGCTGATCTCGCTTGTTTCTGCTTGACCGAGCCTCGGCTGCAGTGGACCCCTTTGGGTCTTGTGCTGCTGCAAGAGGCAGGAGGTTTCCCGCTTCAGCAACGACGAGTAACACGCTGAATAAGATGACTATCAAGTGCTTTAGTAACATGTTCGCCCCCCTTGGTATGGATCGGTGCCCAACCCCTCCGACTTTAGGCTCTGTCGCTCGGTGTCTGGGGGTATGCCCCCGGTTCAGGACGCTCGGCGGCGGTGCCGAGGATAGCTCGCTAGGTTAGGTCGCAACCGCCTCTTCGGACGGGCTTTCCCCTGATTACGGACTGCGCCGCGACCTGGGCAACCGACTGGAGTAGCGTGCCCCGTGAAGCTATAGTGCGTCGGGGCGAGCCTCCCTCAACCGAGAAGTTGACCAAAAAGAATCCGTTAAACATAAGAGTTGATGTCACCAAACCACTCACAGCGCAGAATCGAAGGTCGGCAGGCGAAGGCGGGCGAGTCAGTCGCGTCGCGCCTAGAGTCGCTTGAGGCGTCGGTTAAGGTGGTTCAGCGCGACAAAGATGCGATTCCGAAGCTGGCTGCGGTGCTGCTGGCAGGTACGCCAGCGGAGCGCGCTGCCGTCAAGGGCGCTATGTTAGCTGCGCAGGGCTGGCTGGAGTCTGCACGGAGGGCGATCGAGATTAGCTCTGCGGACTTTACTTCCGCCCGGCACGTCGCCCGGCTTGAGGCTCTTCGGGCCGAGACGCTTGAGCTCAAGCTCATTCTTGCTGAACGTGCAGAGCGCATGCACGCTATTTGGGGAGCGCCTGGCGGCTGCCCAGAGCGCGCCCCCGTTTTGCCGGCGTCAGAGCTGGCGGAGCTGACGAGGTCCATGACGGAGCTGCGAGAGGCGTTTTGGGCTAAGCTCTACTCATTTCCGATCGCTTACACCGGGCGCCTTGAGGTGCTCAGTCGTATTGTGGTCGGGGAGCTTGGGACAGATCTCACCATCTTTCGAAAACCCACGGACGGCCGGAGCCAGCGAGCCCTGCTGAGTGAGGCCAAGGCGTTGCTGAACAGCTGCGGGTTTGATCGATTTGGAGGCTTGAGGGCACCTCAGGGTTACAGCAGTTCCATCGGAGAGGCTCTGGCAAGGCTCCCGGACCTGCCGGAGCCGGCCCTCGAATTGTCGACGATTGTGGAGCAGATGGCGCACCGCTTCTGCGAGCCCAAGACCGACGGCGGCACGAATGTTAGCGATGCTGCTATCGAGCTTGGTGGAGATGTCGCCGAGAGCAGCAACCGGGTGGCCGCCCTGGTATCGGCAAAAAATTCATATGTAACATTGAAGAGCTACCTTTTCGCCGCAAACAGGCTCTGGGCAGAGAAGCTCGCGGCGCGGAGGGCATTAAACGTCCCCCCGGCACACCGCCTGGACGTGAGCCAGGGCGCATACATCGGGCTTCTCAAGGGGATTGAGCGCTGGGACCCCGGCGCAGATGCGGGTTTTACAGCATTTACTGCAGCGTGGATCTCTCAATCAATCGGTCTCGAGACGCGCCGGAGCCTATCGAGCATCGCGATGCCGTCGGGAGTGGCACCGCTCTTTAATTATTTAAGAAGGCTCAGCGATACTGAGGCCCGAGAGGCTGATGTCGACCAGATCGCGCGTAATCATAGCGTCAGCGCAGACGTTGTTCGTGCCGCTAGAGCTGCCTCACGGACGATGGTAAGCCTGAGCCATACTCGCACCTCGAACGGGTGGGAGCGCGCGGAGCTAGCTGCGAGTATCGCCGACGCGCGCTCCGTGGCGTCGGATGAGGCGCTTATTGCGGGAGAGTCTAGGGAGAGGGCGGAGCACCTCGTTCGCAAGTTGCCGGCAAGGGAGCAGCTCGTTTTGCGCCTGAAGTTCGGGCTGGATGACGATGGCACCTCCCTGAACTTACGCGAGGTTGGCGACCGCCTCGGGCTCTCTCGCGAACGGGTGCGGCAGATTGAGCGTCGCGCATTGCTCCGGCTGCGCACGTACCTCGAGCGCACGCCCGAGGCTGGGGATTAAGCCAGCGGCCGCATAGCTTCTCTCTGCAGCGCGAACACGAACTCTCCCTGTCGCAGCGCACGCGATGCTGACGGCAAGCCGCTATCGCCCTTGCGCGCAAAAAACAGAGACAACACCGACTCAGTCGGCCGGAAGAGAAGCGCCGGAAGCTCCTCTGGGCCAAACCACCTCCATTAGGAAAATTTGTGTGGCTCCGTGTTGTCAAGCGATCCGCTGAACGCCTCAAAGCGCGCGCCAAAGGTGATGCTATGAAAGTCTCGGCTCGGATCAACCTCCGAGCTGACTGAAAAAATCTCTCCTGCGCCGACAGCGAGCAGCCCCGTTTCTTCCAGAAGCTCTCGCCGACCGCAATCAAGGAGGGACTCCCCTTGGTCGATTTTTCCGCCGGGAAGGCACCAGTGCCCGCTCCAAACTCCTGCGTTGCGAAGCCCCAGGAGGATCCTGCCGTTACTCTCAACGACTACGCCTAGACCATTTATTATGCTCATTCTCGCACCGTGGTCACCGAGTCCCGATTGTTAGATAAAAAAAAGACTAAGCGACAAACAAAGCGGTACCAAGGTCTGGCTCTGCTATCTGATTGCAGCGCACCGTTTCAGATGGGCGTTGGAGTGAGGTGGGGTGGGTGGGATAGGAAACACCCTAGAATCGATTTTCTGGCGGCACCCTCGGTAGCTACCAACAACCCCCCGGTTCTCTCATCCTGACAACCCATTAACTACATATTCTAACGGCGACCGGCTCCGCCGCTAAAGCTCTTTGAGCAATCGACCGATGCTACACATGAAGGGCGGTGTTGGGGATTGAATGGAGGCACCCGTGAAACTGCGAAATATTCTGATGGCCTTGGTCCTAGCGGTCGCCTCCCTCCTTAGCCTTCGGCCCACGGCATTCGCTCAATCACGAGAGGAAGGACAAAGCGCGTTCAGCGCAGCAGGAAAACAGAAAACGCCTCCGCGCAAGGCGCGCCCTAAACCCAAAGCTCCGAGGAAAACTCCCAGCCCGACTCAGAAGAAACCCGGCAAGAAACCCGCTCCGCAGCCGAGTGTGGCACCCCCCGCTCAAGGCCAGCAACCGAGCGCTCCAGTCCCCGCGCCGGTCGTGCCGAGCGTTGACGCTGCGCCGAGCCACGGGGCTCAGCCACAACGAGACTCCGACGGGACTGGTTCAGCGCCGCACGACCCTCGGGAGCGACCTGAGCAGAGTCGGGGCGAGGCTCCGCCCGATAACGGGGCTGCGCCGCAGCCAGAAGAGCCAGTGCAAGTGCCTGGAGCGCCTAACAGCGATCTGCCAGGAGTCAACCCAGAAGAACGGCATCAAGCGCCGGGAGCCCCACAGGCTGCGCCAGAGCTGAGTCGCGGTGAGGCGCCGCGGGATAGCGAGCAAGCGCCGCAGCCACAGGCACCAATGGCGAGCCCGGTAGCCTCCTACCAGGCTCCGGCTATGGCGTCTCCGGTTGATGATGCGGAAGGCAGAAGAGAGGAAGCGCTGCGGCGCCTGCAGGAGACTACAGAGGACGATGCGCCGGAACTAGGTGATGCAATGAGCGAGGCAGTCGTCGATACATGGGTCGCCAACACCGGGGAGTGCCCACCGCCGGAGCTGGTATCGCAGCTCGCGCAGATGATGGATGACGCGGAAGGGGGCATGACGGACGAAGATGTCGAGAACTGCCTCGCTGGAGCCGCCCTTCCACCGGAGTCGCTCACCGAAGACCCGCTCCCGAATTTTGACAAGGTGCCGGAATACTGCCTGACTCAACCCTATGACGAACAGTCACTCCAGGACATGACAGAGCAGGTGAACGTCCTGGGCGCGTTGATGGAGGAGACGGAGGAGGAGGAGCAATCGGCGGAGCCGGAGGAGGGGGCTCAGGAGGCGCTGTCCCCGGAAGAGAAGAAGGCGGCTGAGATGAGGGAGCGTCAGGAGCGGCTAGACCAAGTCACCTGCGTAACTAAGCAGCAAGCGGCCCAGGAGCGGCGTAAGCAACAAGAGACTCGTATCGCCGGCACGGAGAAGAATCTTCGCGGGCTTGAGGCTGACATAAGCAGCCTTAGCGGCTGGGGGCTCGTGGGTACCTGGGCATGGATTGACGGCACGCTCTCTGCGGCCAGGGGCAAGCGCGATTCGACTGCCGCGATGCTTGCGGAGCAGAAGGCCCAGTTAGAGGTTCTCACGCGAGAGGCAGAGGAGCTTGCAAAGGTTGACTGCTTCTCTCCTCAGAGCCGCGCTGGCGGCCCCGAGGGAGAGGGCTCGAAGGTGCTCCTCCAAACGGCTGACGACAGAGAATCTGACAGAAAGTTTAAGGAGAGTCTCGGCTCATCGATGAAATTCTCCGGGCAATGGTACGACGGACTCAAATTGGCCCAGAAGGGCATCGTTGTCGCGGCGGCCGCGGGTACGATGTTTACTACAGGCGGCGCTGTCGGTCCGGTGTGGATCTGGGCGTTTCCGAGCGGGATGGCGATTGCTCTTGTTAGCTCTTCTGCGGAGAACGCTGCGCAACTACCAGAGAAGGGATTAGCGAAGGCCGTGTCCGACGCAACTCTTCAGACGGTAAGTTATGCGCCCGCAGCACTGGCTGGCAGTGTCGGAGGTGCCGGCGGAAACCTCGTCACCGTGCGACTTACGAAGGCTTTCCCGGCCTATTTCGCCGAGGAGACAACCTTCCGATGGGTGCTGCTTAAAATGGCCGGAGCGGCTCCGGTCGGCACCGCAGCCACCGCGGAGGAGATAGCGCCCGATGTCGTGTCGCAGAAGATGTCTGCGGATGAGGTCGCGCTGCAGCTTGCCCAGGGTACTGGTCGTGCCGGGCTCGCCGGAACGCTGCCGCCTGGTATCTCTAAGCAGATTCTCGGGTCACTCGCGCTGTCGGCGAGCTTCCTGGCTTTACAGGGGAAGCTGAATTCCGAAGGGCTGCAGGAGTCTGGTCCGTCAACTCTGATCCAGGTTGCAACGGGCCTGATACCAAGCATCTGTGCAAGAGGCGCCAAGGTGCGCGCAGCAAATTCAGCTGTCCCGGGCAGTTCGGGACCCAACTTAGTGAAGAAATTTCCGAGAGGTCCGATGACCCCGGGCGAGCGCCGCGCGCGCGTTGTGGCGGGCAAGAAAGAGCTAGCGGAGCTCAAGAAACCGATACTCGAAGAGATTGCCGAAACTCGCCCAGGGGCTGTGGACGGCGCCAAGAGGTTCTTCGACAAGATCTCGCGGAAAACCGACTACGACCAACCGTACGGAAGAGACCTGCCGTGGCTACAGGTGGACGGTCCAAGGCGGCCGCCCTCTGTTCACAAGTGGCAGGGGACTGATGGGAAGATGTACTCGATCTCCTACACGCAGGACCCTGCGTCAGGACGCCTGACCTGGGCGGGGCCGGTAATGGAGAGCACCCCGTTTGGCGACATGCTACCAGGAAGTCTGGTCCATGCAGTGAGAATCAGGGAGAAGCAATTCGATGCGATGGCGCAGCGCGGGGTAGCGAGTACACCGGCCGACTTCAGGCGAGCAGCGAGCGATTGGCTAGTAGAGACGAAGGAAAGGGTAAATTGGGGCAAGGAGCCCTGGTCGACCACGTGGAAGGAATCGGTCGTTCTGAAGAATGCGAATGGCGAACAGGCGCGCTTCACATACGAACTGAAGTCAAACGGAGAGGTAGCTGACTTTCAGTACCTTAAGCGTGAGCTGCCGGACGAGATCTTGAAAATTCGTTGAAGAATGTTCTTTCGGACGCAGCGTATCTCTTGGGGAAGCTCGGGCTTAGGCTTGCGCGGCATGCAGTATTAGCTAACGGGCAGATGGCAAATAATGGTAGTAATTGCCATATGGGTCGCGCCGCGAGTCACTGTGCTAGGTCCTATCCTTAGAGGCGGAAGAACTATCGGCCGATACGGCGAATACAGCTAACCAACCGTCGTTACGACACATTTCGATAGCCCCTGAATTCGCTCACCCGAAATTTCAACCTCTCCCAAGGGTGCAAACGCGCCCCAGATTGCTATACTTCCGGCCCATGCAGCCCGACCGCGCACAAGCCCCCCAACGTATTCTCTGCGTTGTTCCCCCAACGGGAAAATTCGTGCGCGAAGATCGCTGCCAAACTCCGATCAAGAAGCTCAAAACCATATCGCTTCGCCCCCCGATTGACCTTCTCTACTGTGCAGGAAGTTTCGAGGCGGCAGGGTGTGAAGTTCGCTTCCGCGATTACGCAGCCGAGGATTGTTCTTGGGAGGCGTACGAGAGCGACCTTCGAGAGTTTCGACCCGAACTCATCCTAGTTAGCATCACCACACTGTCCCTCACCCGAGACCTGGAGGCCGCAAGGCGCGCAAAGCAGCTCTCGCCGGAGATCAGAACCGCAGCAATCGGGGCGCACTTCAATACGCTCGACCTCGAAGTGCTCAACAATCACACCGAGCTGGATATCGCTCTAAGGGGTGAGTACGAGCCGGCTTGTGCAGAGCTAGGAAGGAGGGTCGACCTCTCACAGATTCTCGGCATCACCTGGAGGAGCGCAACCGGCGAAGTCTTGCGAAATGACTCTCGCACATTCGAGCAAAACCTTGACGTATTCGCGTTCCCAGCTCGTCACCTCGCCCGAAACGAACTCTACACGCGGCCGGACACCGGGCAGCCGCAGGCATCGATCGTCACCAACAGAGGATGCCCGTTCTCGTGCACCTACTGCCTTGCTAACCAGGTAGCAGGAACGAAAAACCGCTACCGCTCCGTTGAGAACGTCATGGCGGAGCTGCGCTTCTGCGTTGAGCAGCTAGGCATTCGAAGCTTCCTTTTCCGCTCGGAGCTTTTCACCCAGAACAAGCGTTGGGTGATCGAGCTCTGCCGCCAGATCATCGATTCGGGCCTGAAAATCGACTGGGCCTGCAACAGCCGAGTCGACACCGTCAATGCGGAGCTCCTCTCCTGGATGAAGCGAGCGGGGTGTTGGGTGATGGCATTCGGTGTAGAGAGTGGAGACCAAGAGACGCTCAACCGCGTGCAGAAGAGGGCGAAGGTTGAAGATGCGTTCAAGGCGATTAACCTCTGCCGCGCCGCAGGGATCCGTTCCAGCATATACCTCTTGATCGGCCTCCCCTGGGACACCCGCGAGTCTATCGCTGCTCAGGCTACCTTCGCCAAGCGGCTCGACCCGGACTTCCTCGAGGTGTTCTACCCGTACCCATTCCCGGGCACGGAGATGCACAAGCTTGCGGCTGAATCGGGACTCATCAAGGAGAAGGAGTTCTCCTCTTTGGCGTACTCCGACCCTGTGATGCCCACGAAACACCTCTCGATAGCGGAGCTGAAGGAGTTGCGGACTGCTGTGCTTAGAAAGTTCTACCTGCGGCCGCGCTTCATTCTTCGCACCCTCGCGCGCGTTCGGTCACTGTCGGAGCTCGTGAGCTACATAAGAGCCGGAGTAGGGCAGCTCTTCGCTGCTCCTCAGAGCGAGGCCGCGTGAAAGGCCGGCTCGTCTCATCGGTTGGCTTCGGGTTGGCGCTCGTGTTTTCCTCGGTGCTCGCCGTTTTCTGGCAGACTTCTACCTTTGAGTTCCTCAATTTCGACGACCCGACATACGTTTTCCAGAATCCACACGTAGCAACAGGGCTGACCGCACAGAACATCGCCTGGGCTTTTACGACACCCTACGCAGGCCACTGGCATCCGCTCGCGTGGATCTCGCACATGCTCGATGTTGAGCTTTTTGGGCTCTCAGCCGGGCCGCATCACCTGGTGAACGCAGCGCTTCACGCCCTCAATTCCGCCCTTCTGTACCTTTTTGTCTTTGGGCTGACTCGTCGCCCAGGTGTTGCCCTCGTGTCGGCGATCCTGTTCGGTATTCACCCGCTGCGTATCGAGTCGGTAGCATGGGTCAGCGAGCGCAAAGACGTGTTGAGCATGCTCTTCGGGCTCCTTGCGCTCAACCTGTACCTGCTCTTCGTCCGCACCCGCTCTCGCGGCGCCTACGCCTTGATGGTCGCGAGCCTTGCCCTTAGCCTCCTTGCAAAGCCCACGTTCGTGAGCTTCCCAGCACTTCTGCTTCTCTGTGACGCTTGGCCACTTGCGCGAGCGCGCGGCTCGCTCGCGAGTTTGAGGGCGCTCGTAGTAGAGAAGCTGCCGCTGTTTGCTCTCTCGCTGACGTTCTGTGCCGTGGCGGCCTTCGGTCAAAGCGAGGGCGGGGGCCTCCAAGACCTCTCAGGATATCCACTCCCCGACCGGCTAGCAGGCGGAGCCCTCGCGTACCTGGCTTATGCAGGTAAGACCATTTTCCCGACTGGGGTAGGCGTTTTTTACCCCTTTGCGCGGCACGCGCCTGGAATCGG
>CAZZJR010000053.1:0-5776 GCA_964654585.1 uncultured Bdellovibrionales bacterium | reverse complement strand
CTTACAGTGCGCGAGCTCCCGCATTGGCGCTCGAGCGAGACACTCTTTACAAGAACGCTCCAGGTCTCGCCGAACAACTTCATGGCGCACACAAATCTTGGGACAGCGCTCCGCGACCGAGGGGCTTCGGATCTGGCGACTGTGCACTTCGAAGAGGCGGTTCGCCTTAACCCAACCTACCCAGAGGCACTCAACAACCTAGCGATCTCTCGCGCCGAGGCTGGGCGCTTCGAGGAGGCGCAGCAGCTCTTCTCCAAGGCGCTCGCTATCCGCCCCGACTTCGACCAAGCCCGCTACAACTCAGCCCTAGCATTCTCCTTCTCAGGCAACACCGCGCGAGCCTCCATTGAATGGGCGAAGATCGTTGCCCACGACCCATCGTACAGTGCCGCCCAAGCGAGTCTAAATGCCGTGGCTAGCCAAATAGCTGGAATGACCTGCGCTCAGTTCAGAGAGAGCCTTCGCACAGCCCCACCTGAGGCCCGAGAGGAACTGAGCGCCTCGCTAGGCGCCTGGCCCCAGGGACTGCCGGCAGAGGGGATCCGCGCAAGCCTCTCTCGCTTAGCGCGCTGCGATGGGGGTAACGAGGGCTTTAGTCCGTAGATCAAGCCACTTTTTTGGGTTAGAAGCACCATATGGCAGACCGAAACCAGCTGTTTTCACTAGCGCAAATCAGACGATTTTCGAAGCTCGCTTTCGCGCTTCTGTCGGTGTTAATTGTCGCATCAGTGCAGCAGGCGGTCGCTCTCGGCGGCAACGGCTCAAGCACCTCCACACAGGTCGGCGCGGACTCAAAGGCGTGCGAGGATGCAATCCTAGCCGCCACAGCCGACTTTATCGCAACGCGAAACCAGCGCATGTTTGAGTGCTTCAGTGCACTGATTCTTTGCGACCAAGAGGCTAACGACAACGCAGCTGCGACGTGCAGGCGGGCGCTTCTGGAGGTCAATGTCGGAGCGTGCGCGAAGGGGCTCCTAGACTCCGGCCAAGCAACCATGGGAGCTGTCTCATCTACAGTGTTCGCTGGAGGATCCTCAGCATACCTTGACGCTGCGCTCATTGCTTATGTCAACGCGTTGCAGACAGGGTGCTTTGCCTCCGGGTCTCCGGTTTTTGGCGTGTCCGGGCAGGGGCTGTACTTCTCCAGCGTTCCGGCAAACAAGTTTCAACTAGCAGACCTCCTTAACGCCGTTCCCGGTGGTGTCAGCTGTCAGTCGAACCAGCTAATCCGAGAAGCATTGCCACTGGTGGACCTGGCTACCGACCTGCTCAGGACCTACGATAGCACCTGCATCGTGGTGAGTGACGGCGTTACCCTTGGGGCCACGTGCAGCACCGACAGCCAGTGCGGTGCAACATCCGGAAAGTGCGGCCAGGTCGCTCATGCGCTAAAGAACGGGGGTGATTCCGGCTTCCCGAGCTGCCCGCAGGTCTGCGCTGCCGGTGAGAAGCTTTCGACTAACTCATTTAGCTGCACTAAGTGTCCCGCCGGAAGCTTCACGAGCACGTCAGGCGGAACCACCTGCAGCAGCTGTGCCACTGGAAAGTACTCGCCGGTGGCAGGAGTCTCTGCGTGCCTTTCGTGTGCCGCAGGTCAGTACCAGCCGACGACCGGAAACTCCACCTGCTTAAATTGCCCCGGCGGACAGTTCTCTGCGAGTGCGGGTAGCACAATCTGCACAAACTGTTCGACCGGCAAGTACAGCACCGCTGGTTCCGCGTCATGCACCTCTTGCCCAAAGGGCACTTACCAGGACACTGCAGGATCTAGCACATGCAATGACTGTGCTGCCGGAAAGTACAACTCAACAACTGGACAAGCAGCTTGCACCGATTGCGCTGCCGGAACCTTCTCGGACGCATCAGGTGCACAGGCCTGCACCGACTGTCCAAAGGGCACTTTCCGCGGCACGGCCGGCGCCTCGACTTGCCAGGCATGCGCCGCAGGCAAGTACGCCGGTGCGGTAGCCTCAACATCATGCACAGACTGTGCTGCCGGGACGTTTAGTGACGTGAATGCTGCAGCATGCACGAGCTGCCCCGATGGCTTTACATCGGCGGCGGGCGCTGCTTCGTGTACCGCTTGCGCAGCCGGTAAAACCTCGAGCGGATCGCACACTGCTTGTTCGGACTGTGCCGCTGGCACGTTCGCGCCGACGACCGGAAGTCCGAGCTGCATATCGTGTCCGACGGGAACTTTCCAGGCCCTAGCCGGAAGCGCATCCTGCACCGCCTGCGTCGCCGGCACGTACAACGGCTCTACTGGACAGACCGCGTGCACGAATTGTGCGGCAGGCACCTTCGGCGTAGCTGGCGCCGTATCGTGTTCTAACTGTCCCGATGGTCATATCTCAGCCGCAGGCTCTAGCTCATGCACACCCTGCGCAGTCGGCAAGACATCAAACGCAGGACACACAGCCTGTGTAAACTGCGGTCTCGGTACCTCCGCGAGCGTGACTGGAAGCGCAACCTGCTCAAGCTGTCCCGCGGGCACCTATCAGAACGCAAGCGGAGCCAGCACTTGCCTCTCCTGCGCTGCCGGCACCTACAACCCCACAACGGGACAGACTATCTGCCTCAACTGCGCTGCGGGCACAGCGGGTCTCGACGGGGCAACAGCGTGCGCTACCTGCCCAGCCGGCTTTTTTGCAGCCGCAGGGCAGGCAGTGTGCTCAGCGTGTCCGGTCGGCAAGACCTCAAGCAGCGGGGCATCGGCCTGCACCGACTGCACGCCTGGCACTTATTCCGCCGCCGTTGGGAGCCCAAGCTGCCTCTCTTGCCCAGCAGGAACCTTCCAGACTGCCGCCGGCAGTTCATCTTGTACGGCGTGCGCTGCCGGCACCTACCTTAGCTCCACAGGACAGACCGCATGCGTGAATTGCGCGGCCGGCACCTTTGGTGTAGCCGGCGCCACTTCGTGCTCGAGCTGCCCTGACGGCTTCATCTCAGCAGCGGGTTCCGGCTCCTGCACGCCCTGCCCAGTCGGAAAGACCTCAAACGCAGGACACACAGCCTGTGTGAACTGCAGCATTGGCACCGCAGCGGGCGTGGCCGGAAGCGCAAGCTGCTCAAACTGCCCGGCCGGCACCTACCAAAACTCCTCCGGAAGCAGCTCGTGCCTCTCCTGCGCTGCCGGGACTTTCAGCTCTTCAGCCGGGCAGACTGCCTGCCTCAACTGCGCAGCGGGTACTTCGGGACTCGAGGGGGCAACAGCCTGCTCCACCTGTCCGGCCGGCTTCTTCACAACCGCAGGGCAAGGGACCTGCGCAGCGTGTCCAGCCGGAAAGACCTCAAGCAGCGGGGCATCTCTCTGTACAGACTGCGCGGCCGGCACATACTCCAGCGGCACAGGCTCGCCTTCGTGCACTAGCTGTCCGGCGGGAAGTGCGCAAGCAGCACCCGGCTCAACCTCCTGCACGCTCTGTTCGGCAGGGACTTTTAGCGCAAGCCCGGGCGCGACAGCATGTACCGCTTGCGCGGCAGGAAGCTTCAGCGCAGAGGGCGCCAGGGCCTGCACGAACGCTCCAGCCGGCTCGTCTGCTTCTTCGGGTGCTCCAACCTACACGCTGTGTGCCGCAGGAACCTTCTCGGCTGCTGGCTCAAGTTCCTGCTCGCCCTGTGCAGCTGGAACCTTCGCCCCCTCGGCTGGCACCGTAAGCTGCGTTACATGCCCCGCAGGAAGCTCCTCGGTTAGTGGTGCTGCAAGCTGTACGAGCTGCAAAGCCGGCACCTACTCAGCCGCAGGGGCGGCAACGTGCACCCCGTGTAAGGGAAATAAGATATCGGGCATCGGGGCTACTAAGTGCACAGCTTGCCCCGCCGGCAAGAAGGCTAATGGGGCTCGGACTAAGTGCCTGTAGGCGCGTTCGAGAAGAATTTACTCCGAGAGTGCGTCCTCGGGTGCACAGCGAGGTTCGCTGGGCACCCAGAAAAGCCCGTCGGCATTTTAGAAATCAATAGCTTGCTGCAACGCAGCAAGTAGCCCGGGTACATCCCGAAATCGAGGCTATTCAGAGCCGGTTGATTCCTCCCGCCCCACAAGAAACCTTGAAATGCCCAGGAAACCAACCCACGCACCGGCGACCAGCTCCAGCACGTGCTCATTCCATCGCCGCAAGTAATCAACAAGGCGCTGCGAAAAGGTCGGTTCTCGCCCATGATCTAATATAGGACGGTACCTTTCCCGCTTGGGCTGAAATCCAAACGCTTCGTTGTGTGGGTGCGGTCTAGTTGGAAACGAGCTCGGGGACGAGATTTTGAAGTCGCCCGGAAACACCTGAGGTGCTGGCACCTCGGGTGTTTGCTGCGGGGCTAGTTCTATAGACGGCACCCGTATTTGCACGGAGGAATCAAACGGCACTTCTTGGTCAGAGATGCAGCCTCCTGACGGAGTCGGCGGAGCGGGGCGCGGCTCCTGCGCAAGCGCCCCTCCGGCGGCTGCTGCCATGCTCGCTGACGCGACAGCGGTACGAATTGAAGACATCATAGACATAGCCCACCTCTGCTTCCGCGCCTTTTTGAGACAGCTCTCAGTAGGCTGATTTGCTTTTTCTTCCAAGCTCCATCACAGCGCCGTGCGACGCAACCGCTTCTGGCGATGACTATAGGGGAGAAAATCGTGCTAGCAATAAAAATCATGCGGTAGAAATCAGAGCTGATTTCACTTGAGCGACAGACTGGGCTACAGGTAAGTATCGCTCGTGCAACGCGAAAGTAGCCCGGCTACATCCTTAAAGGGATGTGCTTTGCGCCAGCCAGTCGGGTTGAGCTGTTCAATGCTCATGAACTCGCCTTCGGGCTCTGTTGTGGCGGTTGCGTGGTCGACCGCGAGCTGACTACTGAAGGGTGTGCCACTCTCGGTTCTCCCTCTGCCTACGGGAGGAGAGTCTCCGCGACCGGAAGGGACTCAAGAGTCTGCCTCATCCGCACCCGGCGCTCGCCAGTGCATCCCCAGGCCGACGGCTCTGCCTCTATCATCGGAAATGAAGAGGCATGCGCACTATCTAATTTGGCAGCGCTGACTTGTGCACGCAAAGCCGGAGCTTCCCCGAGCTATCGCGGCGGAAAACAAAGGTCTTGTCGACCATAATCTGCGCGCCGGTGTGGTCGGTCAGGTACACGTTGCCCATCGTGATGGCGATATCGCCATGAATCTGTATCCCGTTGTCAGCGGCGTTGTTGTCGTAGGTAACTTTTGTCCAGCGCTTAAGGGCGAACCCGCTATCTTCTGGAAAGCTCGGGTTGCCGCCGACGAAGTACGAGAGAGCACCGTCGCGCGTGGGCCGGAACGTATTCTTGCCAGCCGCGAGGGTTGGCTTAAAGAAAACCTTGCCCTCTTTGTAATCGTACACGGAGTCGATAACCTCGGCAGCCGCAGCCTTGTAGTCGCCACTCTCTGCATACACCTTCCCGATCTTGACGAGCCCATCACACCAGGCCTGCTGCGCTGCGTTGACCTCTGCCTCGGTGATGGGGGCCTTGCTGACCTTGTCGGCGGCGATTGCTGGCGAAGAGGCGCCAATACCGACAAGGGCCGAGACGAGAACAGCAAGAGGGGTGAGGGTAGTGAGTATCGAACGCATATTTGATCTCCTGAGGGATTAAATCGCCAGTCGCGGCGTACTTGAAGCGCGAGGTCCGAGGGGAGGCTATCACGTGGGGAGGGGGGCAAATAGGTATTGTTTAAGCGCGAGAGGGAGCTTGTAGAGCGCACGAGTAGCTCACTCCTCACCTTGATCCCAATCTATCCTCCTGCACTTGCACTGGCTCCTGCTCA
>CAZZJR010000052.1:0-20167 GCA_964654585.1 uncultured Bdellovibrionales bacterium | reverse complement strand
GTTCCTATGTCTAACCCGGCGATGAGCGAAGATGGCGTCGGCATGAGAAGCACCTAGATAACGAAATACTGGCCCGGTCAGAAGCGAGCACCGCGCAAGAGTAAACGCAGTTTGAGCCCACTGCAAGGGTATTTTAAGTTACCTAAAGTAAATCGGTTTTGAAACGAGGCTGGGGCCTGTGCAGCTCGACCGAGCTAGCCTTTCGAAGGGCTCTTTCGTTCCCCCGCGGTAGAGCCTTGTACCTCCGGCTCCTCAGCCCGAAACTTCACTATCCCGACGCGCGAAAAAGCGAGGTCAATTTTTGCTACGTCGCCCAACCTGTCCTTGAGTTTTGCCAGCAGAGCAGCGAGCCTCTGCCCCTGGTCGACCAGCGACACGGGAGCATCCGGTGACCCAGCGAACACGACTGGAAACGGCAGCCCCTCAAACATCACCGAGAAGTCCCCGCGCGACTCAAAGCGAAGAGAGCGTGCGCTGCGCCCAACCTCGCGCTCAAGCGTACCGATCGCCCCGGATGCCGTCGCAAGCTGCGAACGAACGATATCTGGCGAGCTCGTCCTGGACGCTAGCCCCTCGACCACGACCAGCTGACTGACAGCCTCAGGACTTAACCCCAGAAGAGGACCTCCGGAGGGCATGATAAAAGCCCCCTTCGAATCGATCATCCAGCGCTCGTTGTCGACTAAGCCGATGAACTTCGGAGTACGCTCCTTCACGGAGAGCACGAAGCACCCCCAGCTGCGGAGCGCGCCACCAGAACAGCTCTCGAGCGTTGCCTCCTCAACCCAAGGGCTTTCAGCGACCTTAGACTGAATATCTGTACCGTTGATGTGCCACCAGAGCACCGACTTGTCGTACGGGAGCACCCGCTCGACCTCGGCCCGAGGAAGCACCTTGAGCCCCTCAATCCTGACCTCTTTCTGGCTAACAGTCTCTGTGCCGGCTGCTGTGACCGCAGCCCAGGCGCGATGGAAGAACCCCGGGTTGTCGATGTACTGGAGAACCGCCACGCTGATCGCGATAAGAGATGTGTAGAGCAGCCGCATATTACCGCAGTATAGCCGCTCTTCTCTCCTCCGCCGAGAGGTTATCTCTTGGCGTGGGACCTCTTTTAATCTGGACTCTCTGTTCGGGCGGGAGATGAAGCTACGAGCGCCACAGCCGAATCTCTGGCTCAAGAGCCACACCGCTACTTTCCCGGACCCGGTGCTGGCAAAGCTCCATCAGGCGCATGACGTCACTGGCAGTTGCCGTACGCTCGGGATTCACAATCCAATTTGCGTGCAGCTCAGACACTACAGCACCGCCAACTCGGGCACCCTTGAGTCCCGCCGCCTCAAGCAACCTTCCGGCCGGTGCCTCCGGGCTTGGATTTTTGAAGACTGACCCCGCGGATGCCAGGGCAAGCGGCTGCCGAGCCCGGCGCTCCGCGAGGTTGTGCGAGCACACCTGCGAAATCTGCTCTTTCTGTCCCGGCACAAGCTGCAGCGTAACGGAGGTTACGATCGCACCGAGCGGCAGCCCGGAGGAGCGGTAGCGCCAGGGCAGCTGCGCCCGAGACCAGCTCGCGCGCCCTCCGTTTGGCAATACCCCCTGAATAGAGACCACGCGGTCACAAAGCTCAGAGCCATGAGCGCCTGCGTTCATGAAAGCCGCACCACCAATCGAGGCGGGTATTCCGGCCGCGAACTCAAGCCCGGAGAACCCTTCGTCGGAGAGCTTGCGTGCAACGCTCATCAGGGACGCGGCAGCGCCCACTGTGACGAGCCCGTCGCCGCGCACATCGAGCGCCCTGAAGCCTCCCCCGAGCCGCACTATCCACTGCTCAAGTCCACGCTCGTCGATGAGACAGTTGCTCCCGAACCCTAGCGCCCGAACGGGCTGGTGTTCTGCCGACAGGACTTCAAGCAGCGCGGATAGCTCCTCAACACTCTCAACGGTAACAAGAGCCGCCAGGGGGCCCCCTATCCCGAACGTCGTCAGTGTCGAGCCCAGAACCCCTGTCTTAAGCCGGCCCGAGACGATCTCTGAAATGCGCGGCACGAGCCGCGGCTCAAAGCTGCTGCCCGCAGAATCCGCTCTCCGAGTCTCCATGCTACCTCGCGACACCCCTCTAGGCGCTCTGCCCCAATGCACTGTCGGCGGAGCGAGATTCCAGGAAGCGCTCGGGCATCGAACCAACTGAGCCCGCTCCGAGACAGAGCAGCAGGTCTCCGCGACCAAGAGTGGGATTGAGCCGAGCCGGAGCGTCATCGATAGCGGGGATAAACTCGACGCTAGAATGCTCTACCGCGCGGCTCAAGGCTTCGCCAGTTATACCCTCAATAGGAATTTCGCTTGCAGCGTAGACATCGGTCAGGACGAGGTGGTCCGCGTCCTTAAAACACGTGAGGTACTCCTGCCAGCAGTCTTTCGTACGCGAGTAGCGGTGCGGCTGGAAGAGGACAACCAGCCGCGTTATGGAGCTTCCAAGGCACTCACGAACCGCCCGGAGGGTAGCGCGTATCTCGGTCGGGTGGTGCCCGTAGTCACTCATCACCGTTACTCCGTCAGCTTCTCCAACGATCTCTAGACGACGCTTTACGCCGCCGAAACTGGAGAGGGCCTGACGGATAACCTCTATCGAGATACCGAACTCGAGGCCAACGGCGATCGCCGCCAAGCAATTCTGAACGAGGTGCCGACCGAGCATCGGCAAAACAAACGAACCGAGGTGAGCGCCACGGTACATCACCTCGAACCTCATGCCGTCGCGAGCAGCGCAAACGTTTGATGCGTACAGATCCGCATCTGTGCTGAAACCGTAGGTGAGCACTCTGCGCTTGCACTCAGCGGCCATGAGCCTGACCGTCGGATCATCCACGCACAGTATTGCAAGCCCGTAGAACGGCACCGACTCGACGAATTGCCGGAAAGAGGCCTCAAGATCTTGCCGTGAGCGGTAGGCGCTCATGTGCTCGTTGTCGATGTTGGTAACAACGGCGACTGTAGGCTTAAGGAGCAAGAAGCTGCGGTCACTCTCGTCGGTCTCCGCCACGAGGTACTCCCCTCGCCCGAGCCTGGCACCTGTCCCGAGCGCCTTGACCTGACCACCGATTACTACGGTGGGGTCGAGCTCGGCGGCATCGAGTATCGCTCCACACATGCTGGTGGTGGTTGTCTTGCCGTGCGAGCCTGCCACACCGACGCCGTACTTGAGCCGCATCAGCTCTGCTAGGACCTCCGCGCGTCGCACAACCGGGATCTTGCGGCGCTTCGCCTCACGAACTTCCGGGTTAGATCCGGAAACGGCCGACGAGAAAACAACTAGCGAAGCGGTCGGTGGCACGTGCGTGGCGGCGTGTCCGATGAAGACCTTAGCTCCCAGCTTCTCTAGGCGCCGCATCACATCCGAGTTTTTGAGATCCGAGCCTGAGACCTGGAACCCCGATGTTAGCAGGATCTCAGCGAGACCAGACATGCCGGATCCGCCGATGCCAATGAAGTGAAAATGGAGGCGAGGGTTGTACATAGTACCGCTGCGAGGTAACCGTCGGGGGCTCTGAAGTCGAAGCCTCAAGAGGTATCACATGCTTTCGCGCGATGGAACAGAGCTTGGGGGCTACGCGACTCCATGATTGCCTGCTTCTGCCTGTGCCAGGGGGCGGTAGCCGGAAAATCGGGCAGCTTGTGCGGGGGGCGTATGCTGGTCAAGGTGCCCCTTTTAGTGCTATCACGCTCTGCGTCTAACTCGAGGAAACGTATGGCCTCAGCAATGGATCTCCCTATCGACGCCGCCCCTCAGGAGCGCTACGTCTTTAAGCCCTCTTTCGGCTCCAGCCACCACTGGGCCCTCGCGCGGCTTCGTGGCACCGCCGAGGGCGCCCGTGTGCTCGACATCGGAGCCGGTGGCGGCGGCATGGGACAGTCCCTTCTCTCCGAGGGGCCGGCGCAGCTCGTTGCGGTGGAGATCGACCCGAGGGCTCAGGCACTGCTGCGGCAGCTGTACGGAGAGGTGCACGGCTCGATCGAGCCGTTGCGCGGTCGACAGTTCGACACGATTCTGCTGCTCGACGTACTCGAGCACATGAGCGACCCCTTCGCCTTTCTACAGCAGGTCGAGGCGCTTCTGGCGCCCTCAGGGCGGATCGTCATCTCCGTGCCGAACGTGGCTCACTGGAGCGTTCGCTTCTCCCTCTTCTTCTTGGGACGTTTCGAGTACCGCTCACGCGGAATCCTTGATAGGACACACCTCCAGTTCTTTTCACGCCGCCGCTTCAAAGAGATGTGCGCCTCGTTGCAGGGCTGCTCAGTCGAGCAGCTTGGCGCGAGCATCGAGCCGGTTGAGCTTGTGCTGCCCGCATGGGCTTCGAAAAACCCGCTCTTCGCCGGGTTTAGTCGGCTGCGGGCGTCTCTAGCGTCGAGCTTCCCGAGCCTCATGGCGTATCAGCACTTAGCCGTGCTGCGCCGCTGCTAGCCGAATATCTTCCGGACTACCCACGCGAGGGCGCTCAGGGCAGCGCTCAAAATCAGCATCGATACAAATGGAGCGAACACCACACCGCTCGGCCCCTCGTAGCGGATATCTCCCGGCAGGTTTCCGAACCATGAGTAGAGCCACTGGTAGCGCTGCACGAAGAATGCTACGCCACCCAGCGCGACAAACAAAAGGCCTAACACTATCAAGCTCTTTGGGAAGTCCACGGTTCTCCTCTTGAGCCGGCCCCAAGCCGAGCTGGCTCATTTGCCTACGTCCCTGAAACGGTGCCATTATGGCACGGTCAACCCCGTTTTCAATTAGCGCCCTGTGAGTATTAGCCTAACCGAGATCATCGTGGTCTTCGTCGTTGCCCTCCTTCTGTTCGGGCCTGAGCAGCTCCCCGTGATTGCTCGTGGTCTAGGGAAGCTAGCAAGCGAATTCCGACGCACCTCCGATTCTCTTCGGCGCGAGTTCTACAACTCGGTGTACACTCCGGCTGACGAGCTCCGACGGGACGTAGCGGCAGAGGCGCGCTCCTTACGCGCTCTAAAGGCGGAGGTGCTAGCCCCCCCGCAGGGCTCGGCTCCTGCTAATATCCGTCCAACACCGAACCAAGGCGGCGCTCAAGCCGAGTCGGCGCCCTCGAACAACGATTCAGCAGTCAAGTCTCAGGACGCTGGGGGCGCCGAGAGGTAATGTCGGTCGCACCTAATCCAGAGCACTACCGCATGGGGCTGATGGAGCACCTCCGCGAGCTCCGCAAGCGTCTCTTCTACAGCGCGCTCGCGGTCTTCGCCGGAGCAGTGGCCAGCTACAACTACGCAGGCGCGATCTTTGCCGTGCTCTGCGAGCCCTTCTTCAAGGCCTTCCCGAATAGCCCGTTGATCGGCACGGCGCCGGCTGAGGCCTGGTTCCTGAAGCTGAAGGTCTCGATCTTCGCCGGCATCTTTCTCGCCTCTCCCATCATCTTCTACCAACTGTGGCGCTTCGTATCGCCCGGCCTGTACCGCTCGGAGCGAAGGCAGGTTGTGCCATTCGTGATCTTGAGCACCCTGCTTTTCGGGTGCGGAGCGTACTTCTGCTACTCGACGGTGCTCCCGCTCTCGCTCTCCTTCTTCTTCGAGGAGTTCCGCTCGATCGGGGTCACTCCGACCATTCGGCTGAGCGATCACCTCTCCATGTCACTCACGACGATCATCGGCTTCGGGTCGGTGTTCGAGCTTCCGCTCCTGGCATTCTTCCTGGCACGAGCCGGAGCGATCACGCATCGTACACTGCTCCACTACTTCCGCCATGCAGTCGTTGCTATCTTCGTCGTCGCTGCAATCCTGACTCCGCCGGACGTTCTTTCGCAGGTCCTTATGGCAGGCCCACTGTTGCTTCTGTACGTCGTTAGCATCGGTGTCGCGCTGCTTGCTGGGCGTGGGGCTGACTCGAGCCCAGCTGCTAGCTAGCGCCCCCTATATATCCGCCCCCCGCCGGTGCAGCTTCGGTAGTGACGTACCAACAGCCACTTAAAATCAGCAGGTTACAACCCTTACTCTGCGGTCCATACCCACTAAATTACCCGTCCGAGGGCAAAAGCGCCGCCACCGCTCAAGAGAACCCCCGTTTTCGCCGCTACCCTCTCTCTGAGGGGAGGCGGGGATGGAACCAATAGCCGATTATCTGATGGACGAAAAAGACACTTCTTGGGAGCGAGCGCTCGATGTAGTGCGCGGAACGCTGCGTGTACCATCACCCCTCTCAACACTCATTAGAGGCTCGTTCGCCGGGATCATCTCGCCGCGTGACTTCACGCGGCTGCTGGGATTCCCTGGCTGCAACTCGACGGCACTAGTCCGAGCTGCGCGGCTGCAGCCGGTTAAAGAGCAGCCCGATGCGGCGGAGCTCGAAGCGGCGGTTGAACAGCTCGGAGTACGGCCGGCTGCTGTGATGCTTTCGATAAACTTCGTCTGTCAGAGCGTCCTCGACTCGTCTCCCCCTGAGAAGCTATGGACGCCTGTTCTCAAAGAGATGATGAACAACATCGAGGTCGGGTACCATTTCGGTCTCAGCGCTGAATCTCTGGGGCCCGACAGGGGAATGCTGGTCGGATTCTCACAGTGGGCCGGCTCGGCTATTTTACTGGGAAGAGCGCCTCGTGAATTCTCTCAGCTGCTCGATGCCGGTTTCTCAAGCCGTTACAAACAGCTTGAAGTATTCGGCTGCGAGCCATACCAAGCCGGCTCCCTCGCCCTCCAGCAGCTCGGTTTCGGGGCCGATATAGCCACCGCCGCTGCCGTATCAGTTGGCGACCTGCAGACGGGTCTCGTGAACGTAGACCCCGATGTACGCACATGGAGAGCCGCTCGCCGCTGGGTTACGGCCCTCAGCAACGGCGAAAACTACCCCTCCGACAAAGCTTCGCAGGAGGCTTTCCCTGAGCTGGTCCTCCCCGTGATGGCTGAGCTTGGGCAAGACGCGACTCCGACGCACCTATCGATGCTCTTCGATAGCGTGGCGGAAGTGCGGAAAAATGCCTCACGCTGGACGTGGCACCTACCAAAAGCTACCTACGAAGATTCCGCACGCGAAGTGGCGAAATACCGGAGTACTCGGGCGCAGTCTTCAGCGCGTACGCTCACGATCAGTTCGCGCTAATTTTTTCGGCAGCACTTCACCGCTTTTGTTTGACAGCGAGATCACCGAGGCCCCATCATTGTTAGACGGCAGCACATGTCTGGAGCTGGTCATCGAATCCCTCCCCATGTACTTAGCTTCCCGAATGGCTGGGACTAGGCAGGTGTAGTCGACCAAAACTGGGGCACCTACTTGGTAACAAGTAGGTGCTTTTTTTTTGCACCCAGGTTCTTCCCAAGAGGCAAACAACGACCGGCACACGCAGGAGAGCGTGCTCGTGGCCAGGAGCGGGAAGGTAACCGGGACGCCCGCACAAGTGAATTTCCTCGCCTCTAGAAAAGACACGGCCTTCAAGGCAACCGCTCCGTCGCATTCCAATCCAGCTGCCTAAACGCGCCCCTTTCCGTTACTCTCATAGGCTCGGAGGTACGGCGCAGCCATCCGCTGACAACAACACGGGCTCCCCAAGAAACCCCGTCACGATGCCTAAGCAGAACCTTGATTCCCCACCCCCGTCTTTTTCGCTAAGATGTGCGGATGCGGCGCAAAGAAACCTCCATACCTGTACCGACGCTTGCCACGATGGTCGGGGGCTCGCTGGTCGGCAGCCCTAGTATCACAGTAGACGGCATCTGCACCCTTGAGTCGCCCCAGCCAGGCAAGGTGACCTTCCTTCGAGCGACGTCTGTCGAGCTTGTGGCTCGCGAGCTGTCGAAGTTGCCGGCGTTGGTCGTCCTCGTTTCCACTGATGCGATGCCCGAGAAAGCGCCCCCAAGCGCGGCCGCCGTAATTGCTGTAAAGGATCCGTACGCGGCTTTTCTTGACATTCTTCCGCACTTCTTCGAGCCCGTGTGCCCAGAGCCGGGCATTCACCCCACCGCGATAATCGCGCCAGGAGTAAAGATTGGTGCCAAGGTCTCAATTGGCGCTTACTGCGTCGTCGAGGCCGGCTGCATCATCGGCGATCGGTCCGTGCTTCACGCTCAGGTTCACCTCTACCACGACGTAACGCTAGGGGCTGACGTAGAGCTGTTCAGTGGGGTGTCGGTGCGGCGTGGCTGCGTATTGGGGTCGCACGTCACCATCCACGATAATTCTGTTATCGGAGCAGATGGATTTGGCTACGTGCCAGATCCTACGAGGGGGATTCGCAAGGTTCCGCAGGTCGGAAATGTCGTGATTGGCGACGATGTAGAGATCGGTGCCAACACCTGCATCGACAGGGGCACAATCGGTTCCACTCGCATCGGGCGGGGCACCAAGATCGACAACCTCGTACAGATCGGCCACAACACAGTTATCGGGGCAAACTGTTTTATCTGTGGTCAGACCGGGATAGCGGGTAGCTGCACGATCGGAGATGGTGTTGTCTGCGGCGGGTCTAGCGGTGTGGCCGACCATGTGACACTCGCCTCAGGCGTGCGTCTGGGTGGCTGGTGCGGGGTGATCACCTCAATTTCCGAGCCTGGAGACTACATGGGATTCCCGGCCGTAAAGGCCCAGGAATTCAAGCGCCAACAGGTCATCCTGACGCGTTTGACCCGCGAAAGGGGCCGGAAACGGTCATAGCACATCTAATGAGAGCCTCTCGTGCCTCAGTGTGCGCCCTTCTCATGCTAGCTTTTCTAGCGAGCGGTTGCACGTCGGATGATGACCGGTCATCTTCGTCTCAGGAAGTTCGGCTCTTCTACCCCTCGGATACCTCTGCTGCCATTATTGCCGAGGTGACTCGGTTCAATAAAAGCAGGCAAACAACTTCGCGCGGCTTAACAGTCTCGGTGGTTCCCTTCCTTGCCGATGGCGTATCCGCGGCATCTCGCACCGGCGTCGGGCCGAGTGAGGCGCGCCCGGCGATCTGGCTCGCCTCATCCTCACTCGCCCTCGGTGCCCTATCAAAGTCCAGCCAGCAGACGATAGACTGCACTTCGATGGCCACGACTGACCTCGGTTTTGTTACCCGTGAGCGTGACCTCTTCTACCTTGACCAGCACGAGGGGGTCGCGCTTTTTTCCCAAATTGCAGCCGATTCTCCTTCCCAGGACTCTGGTCGGCGCCGCATCACAGTCCAGGCCTCTCCCAGCTCCTCGTCCAGCGGCCTCTCGGTCGTGGCGATGGAGTTTGCCCTGCAAATGAGCCTCCGTACCGACGCTCTTGCAGCCGCGCTACCTTCGGCTGAAAGGGGGCCGTTGATTGCTTCGCAGCGCGGGGTTGCGCGCTATTTTCACAGTGACCAAGAGATGCTTGGCTGGCTCGGCGCGCGCGCCGATGGGCATCCAGCAGTCGCCCTGTCGTCGCGACAGCAGGTCGTGGCACAGAATTCCGCGTCTCCATCCCAGCGCCTCGCTTTTGTCAGGGCGGCGGCACCCCATCTCGTGCTCGATTACCCTCTCTGCCGGATCGTGCACCCTCGCGTAGAAGCTGGTGCCGAAGAGGCGCAGAGGCTCGTGCATCGCCACTTTACCTCGAAAGATTTCTCGGCTTCTCTTCGACAGCTCGGCTTTACGACCAAAGACGATCAGCTCAACGAGACCCGTAACGTCTCCCCGGAGGCCGGCGCTGAAATTCTCGCGCTATGGCCGAACGTGCGCAAACCCAGCGCCATCGCATTTGTCGTAGACACCTCAAGCGGATCCCCGGCTGGGTTTCGGGAGAGTGTGGCGCGCGAGTTAGCTGGCTTTGCTCCGCGAGCAGCCGCTCAGGGTGACTCTCTTGCTCTCATTGCAACTTCGACCCGCAGCGAGGTGCTAGCCCCCCTATCAAGTGCACCCAAACGCTTCGTTACTGCACTTGAGGCGCTTCCTGCCTCTGGCTCGGCCGTGCCGATTGATGGGCTGCGGGAGGCGATCTCCCTGCTTGACCAGCTCTCGTCATCGACGACCCGCCGGGCGGCAGTACTTCTTGTCACGCAGGCCGACGCCGCTTCAAGTAGCTCAGTCGCCAGCCTCCGCCAGTCCTCTCAGCAACTGCTCACGCGAGGTGGCGGCGCACTCTACATCGTAGCTCTTACCAGTAGTCTTCAACTGCCGGCGGCAGCTGGAATCCGTGCGCTCGCTCTAGAGCTTGAAGCAACCTACGTCGAAGCAGATCTGCCAAGCTTCCCACAGGCACTTCGAGGCATCCTCCAAGAAGTAGAGTGATCGTCTATGCCCTTAATGAGTATCTCTGAGCCCAGAGAGTGAGAGAACATGACCTGAGACAATCGCTTCGAGACCATCATCGGTCGAGAGCAACAGGGCTCCGCTTCGATCCACTCCCTCAAAAGTCCCGTCGACTACCCTTGTTCCTACGTCAACCGAGAGCGAAGTTGTTCCGGGCACCAGACAGCTCCTACTCATCCAGTCTCCCGAGAACTTCTTAAACCCTTCCGCCTGAACGAAACGCCGGTGCATCGCAAGCAGAGAATGGGCCAGCGGTGCCTCAAGCTCCTCCGGGCTGAGCCGCTTCCCAGAGACTTCGTGCAGCGAAGCCGCGCCCGGAACTCCGGAGGGCGCAGCCATGACGTTTATCCCTATCCCCACGAGCATAACCCGTTCCAGTCCGAGGTCCTGAACCTCGATCAGGATTCCTCCTAGCTTTGAAAGCTCCCCGCCCCGAACAGACACGATGTCGTTTGGCCACTTCAGCGCCACAAGCACCCCAAGCGAGGCCAGAGCCTGAGCCACGGCGCACCCAACCGCCAGAGAGTACCCAGAGAACAGGTGAACTGCGCCGCTCGTTGCGAAGAGGAAGGTGCCCATGAAGCTGTCACCCATCCCGCTCCAGCTTCTTCCCTGCCGCCCTCGGCCAGCGGTCTGCCGCCTTGCACAGATAAGGCCTGCGCCGCCTTCGAATCCAAGAAGTGCGAGCGACCTCTCTCGCGCAATGTCCATGGTCGACGTAACTTCGTCGAAGCGGAGCGCAAAGCTGTAACCCGGCATCTGAAGAACTATCGGTGCCATGCTACGCCGGACTCAGTCGCATCGATATATCAACGTTTGGTGCATGCGTCGTGAGAAACCCTGAAGACACCGCGTCCACGCCGAGCCCTTGGAGTGCCCGGAGCCTCTCTGCGCGGACACCGCCGGAAGCCTCGATCAACGGCCGATGGGCAGCCGCACCTACCACCGCCATCGCTTCTCGGATTGAATCGTCTGAGAAGTTGTCCAGCATCACAATCGTTGGAGCGAACTCAAGCGCCACTCGCAGCTCTTCCAGATTACGAACCTCGACCTCCCAGGGCAGATTCGGGGGTTTTCCTGCCACCACTCCTTGCAGCGCTGCACGCAGCCCTCCCGGATTAGCGTCGATGTGATTGTTTTTGACGAGAACCATATCGGCGAGCGACATGCGATGGTTTCTTGCCCCTCCGACTGCTGTGGCGTGCTTGTCGAGTGCCCTCCAACCCGGCATCGTCTTGCGCGTGTCGAGAACCATTAGTCCGTGCGCCTCTCTCACAAACCGGCGAGTGTGCGTCGCAACACCACACATGCGCTGCAGGAAGTTGAGCACAGTCCGCTCCGCAGCAAGCACCTCGCGTGTCGGCCCAGTAATCTCGGCGAGAACCGTCTCTGCACCGACGTCAGCACCCTCTGACGTGAGCTGGCTGCTCGTCAGCGAAAAATGCCCCTCCTCCGCAATACAGCCGATGATGTCGAGACCGCACACAACGAGCGGCTCACGCGCGAGCACTTGCGCCTTCGACCGGTGCCCGGCCGGAACGGCGAGTTTCGCTGTCAGGTCATTTCCCGCCTGATCCTCCTCAAGTGCGAGCGCAACGAGCTTGCGAGTTAGAGCGCAGATCTGCATACCCCTCTACCGTCCAATGACCCACTGGTACGAGTGACGTGCGAGAACGCGCACCACTGCAGCCGCTGGGATGGCCAAGAATATCCCCAGGAGCCCGAAGAGCTGGCCGCCAGCAAAAAGCGCCAAGATCACAACGAGTGGAGGCAGCCCGACTGACCCGCCCATCACGCGAGGAGTTATCAAGGTGCCCTCAAGAGCTTGAACGACGCCGAACACGCCCCACACCCAAAGCACGTGCTCGAAGTCACCGAAGGTGACGAGCGCCATGAGTGTGCTGAGAAGGATTCCCGAGGCGAAACCAACGTACGGGATGAGGTTGCCGAAGCCAGCAATAAACGCGAGGAGCAGCCACAGGTCAACGCCGACGAACCCAAGACCGATCGCGTACAGCACAAAGAGTATCGAGCATACGATAGCCTGTCCACGAACGAAGGCCGACACGTAGCAATCTATTTCGCCGAAAACGCCCTCGACCTTTGAGCGTCGCGTCAGCGGGACGAGCTCGATGAAGAAACGATGAATTCGGGGGAGATCAACCGCTAGGTAGTACACAATAAAGGGCAGGAGCGCGATGTTCACCAGGGTGAGAACGCGATTGTAGCCGCTCAGAAGCGTGCCGAGCAGCGCATTTCCGACCCCCTTCAGAGTATCACCGCTTACAGACGACAGGGCTGCTGGCAGCCTTCCCAGCAGGTCGTCAGCGCTCTCGCTGCCGCGAAGCGGCTCCGGAAGCTTTTCGCGAAACTCCTCAAGCAATGGGCTAACCTTCGAGCGGCCCACATCGAGGTAGTGATTGAGGTTATCGCTCAACTTCGCGAACTCATCCACCAGGGTCGGGAGTGCCGTCAAGCCGAGCAGAGCAAGAGCGCCGGCCAGGACGAGCGCCACGACCCAGATCCCCCAAGCCCGGGCTATGCCTCGGCGCTGAAGACGCTCCAGTACCGGGTCGATGGCATACGCCAGGAAGTAGCCGACAACGAGCAGAACCACCAGCTCCCTCAGCTGCACGGTCAGCCAGATTACTCCCGCCACGAACGAGGTCGCTAAGACCCAGAGCGGCGGCAAGAACGACTCGTTTGCAGAACTTTTTGACATAGTCGCCTCACACGAAACTGAGCACTGGACGGCCGAAGATCTGCTCCACTTCCTCGCACAGCGCCTCCGACGGAACGACGCAGACCGGAGCGTTCCCACTATCCCGGAGCACTATAGACACCTCACCCTCATCGAGCTGGAGCCTCACCTTCACCGGGCAGTTGCCGGTGTGCCGCTCGAAGAGCGACTGCACTCTCGGTAAACGCGCCTCGATATCGTCTTTTGCGTTCAGCATCAGGAACCCTTGCGTGGCGCTCCTGTCGCGCAGCGCGATAAGAGACTCGACTTTCTCGACGATTAGCGCACAGCGCTCCGCGGACACATCCGCCCTTCCACTAATAAGAACCGGGTCGTCGGCCACGAGGGTAGCGGAGACCTGCCGGTACGTGTCCGGCCACACGATCGTGTCTACGGTACCAAGCCAGTCCTCTAGGCTAAATGTGGCGTACCGATCCCCCTTCTTCGTGTTCTTGAGCTTCAGAGCCGTCACAACTCCGCCGACCCGAACCTCGCGCTGCTTTGTGACTTTTACGTCCGCAGTTGATATTGCCCCAAGACGCTTGAGGTCCGCCCGAAACTTTTCAAGCGGGTGGCCTGAGATGTAGAAGCCAAGCGCCTCTCGCTCGTACGCCAACCGCTGGTTCACCGGCCACTCGGGCAGCTGGAAGCTCCTCTTCGGCACTATCGGCCGTGAGTTTGTTGCGCCAAAGAGCGACATCTGGTTCGGATCGACGTCCTTCTGAGAGGCGAAGATCCGGAGCAGCTCCTCGATTCGCTCAAACATCTCGCGGCGTGGTGTCTTTGTGAAGTCGAACGCTCCGCTGCGCACCAGGTTTTCAACCACCCGCTTGTTGACGTTGTGCAGATCAACGCGCGCTACGAGGTCCTCAAGATCCGAGAAAGGCCCGTCCTTGCGAGCTGCGAGGATCGCCTCAACCGCTTTCTGGCCGGTACCCCGGACGGCCTCAAGTCCAAACAGGATCTTTGGCCCGCGCACCGCAAATCCGGCAGAGCTCTCGTTCACATCCGGCGGCAGGACCTGGATTCCCTGCTTCCGGCACTCGTTAAAGTTCTTGAAGGTCTTATCGCTGTCCTCCATGTCATGGGTCATGAGCGCTGCCATAAACTCAACCCCGTAGTGGGCCTTGAGGTAGGCAGTCTGAAACGACACGAGCGCGTAGGCTGCCGTGTGGCTTCGGTTGAAGCCGTAACGAGCGAATGTTTCCATCTGCTGAAAGATCTCATCTGCCAGCCGCTTCTCAATGCCACGCTCTACTGCCCCGCCTACGAAGCGAGTTTTCTGGCGGGCCATCTCCTCTGGATCTTTCTTGCCCATCGCTTTTCGCAGGATGTCGGCTTCTCCGAGCGAGTACCCCGAAAGGGCGCGGGCGAGCTGCATGATCTGCTCCTGGTACAGGATTACCCCGTACGTGTCCGCGAGGATCTCTTTCATCACCGGATGTAGGTAGACGATTGGCTCCCTCCCGTGCTTGCGCTCGATGTAGCGGTCGACCATCCCAGCATCGAGCGGTCCTGGCCGATAGAGCGCCAGAATAGCGACGATATCATCGAAGCAGCTGGGCTTAAGCCGCATCACCATCTCTGTAATTCCGCTAGACTCAAGCTGGAAAACTCCGGTCGTATTCCCACCAGCAAGCAGCGTGTAGGTCTTCTGATCCTCCAGTGGCAGCAAGTTCAGATCGAGTTTTACGCCCCGGCTCTCTTCGATAATCTTGATCGCAGTGTGCAGTACTGTGAGCGTCTTGAGGCCAAGGAAGTCGAACTTCACAAGCCCGACCTTCTCTACGTACGTCATGGAGTACTGAGTGACGTCGTTGCCCTCTTTATCGACCATCATTGGAAGCAGCTCATCGAGCGGTCGATCGCCAATTACGACTCCGGCCGCATGCGTTGAGGAGTGTCGCGTCAGTCCCTCTAGTTTGAGCGCTAGCTCGATTAGTTGCTGCCCCTCTCCGGCTGCATACTCTGCGAGCCTCGGCTCCATCTTGAGGGCCTCACTCAGCGGGTAGTCAAACCCCTGCCTCGGTGCCGGGACAAGCTGCGCGATTCGGTCTGTCTCCGCGTAGCTCAACCCTAACGCGCGGCCGACATCCTTAATCGCTGCCTTGGCTTTGAGTGTTCCGAACGTCGCAATCTGGGCTACTCGGTCTTTCCCGTACTTCTCGACTACGTACCTAATCACGTGCTCACGCCCGTTGATGCAGAAGTCAACGTCGATATCAGGCATGCTAATGCGCTCGGGGTTGAGGAACCGCTCGAAGAAGAGCTTGTTTGAGATCGGGTCCACCTCCGTAATTCGCATCGCGTACGCAACGAGCGACCCCGCTACCGAGCCACGGCCCGGGCCTACCGGCACTCCGTTCTCTTTGGCCCAAACGATGAAGTCAGCGACTACGAGGAAGTACCCAGCGAACCCCATCTTCGAGATCAGCGTGATCTCCTCCTCTAACCGGTCGCAGTAAGCTTGAGTCTGCGCTGATGTCCAGTCCTGGCCGGCTGCAAGGACCTCCAGGCGGCGCGCGAGGCCTTTGCGCGCCAGGTCGGCCATGACCTCATCGAGCGGGCGCTCATCGTCGCTCTTGAACTGCGGCATGAAGTACGTCTTGGAGTCGAAGGAGAAATCACACTGAGAGGCAATTAAGCCAGAATTTTTAACTGCCTCCTCGCCCTGCTTCAGGTGCGAGAGCTCCTCGATCATCTCGGCTTCGGTCTTAAGGTGCAGGCGAAATCCTTCGTGACGGAGCCGATCTGGATCCAGCACTGTCTTTCCGGTCGAGATGCACATCAGCACCTCTTGGGCGAAGTGGTCATCCTTCTCAAGGTAGTGGCAGTCGGTCGTCGCCACCAGAGGCACCCCCATAGAGGTCGCGAGATCTACAACCGCTAGGTTATGCTTCTGCTGCTCTTTGATCGGATGTGGCTGGACCTCAAGGTAGAAACGGCCCTTAAAAACGGAGCGGTAGAACTCAATAACTTCTCTTGCTCCGCGGTGATCGTCTAGTTCAGTTGCTGAAGCAAGCTCTCCCGCAAGACAGCCGCTGAGAACAATCAACCCCTCGGAGTGCCGCTCCAGCAGATCGTGGTCGACTCGCGGCTTAAAGTAGAAGCCCTCTTTGTACGCCAGGCTTGAGAGCTTGCAGAGATTTCGATACCCGACTTTATTCGTCGCCAAGACCGTTAGGTGGCAGGTGCCTGCTCCCCCTTGGGTACGCATCTTTCTCTCGTGGCGCGACCCAGGAGTCACGTACAGCTCGCATCCGATGATTGGCTTAATTCCGAGCTTCTTCGCCTCCTGGTAGAACTCAACGGCTCCGTGCATGTTGCCGTGGTCCGTCATTGCGATCGCGGGCTGGCCTAGCTTCGCGGCGCGCTCAAGAACGTCTGGCAGCTTGTTTGCGCCGTCGAGCAGGCTGTACTGAGTATGGAGATGAAGGTGAACGAACTGCGACACGCTGCGCCCTGAGAGACCGACGGTAGAACCTCCGGATACTAGCCTCTGCGGCGCCTCCCCTCAAGCATAAGTGTGCGCCGCCCTGATGTTTTCTGGCCCCCTCGGGGGCCCCCTGGAGCCACCTTTCCGCGCACCTACCGCCAGTTCGGCAGCAGCTCCTTCCCAGCGACCTTGACCACCTCTGATTGGCGGTAGAACGCCTCCAAGGACTGTAAGAGCTTCAGGTCCTCGTCAGCTCGCTGAATCAGGGCAGCCTCCCGATTCTGCTCAAGGGCGGTCACCATCTCCGAGAGCCGGGCATGGTGGCTTCCAGGCGCCTCTCGGTCGCCCTCTTCGACGTTCTTCGAGAGCTGCAGCTCTCCGCCGTAGCGGTAGATCGCGTAACGCTTGAAGAGATCGCGGGTAGCAGAGTCCTCAAGGTTTAGCTCAGGAGCTGCTAACCGGTAGCGAGTAAAGAGGATCTTCGCTTCGGGGGCCTTGAGCGCCGCCAGCAACTCTTTCCTGTTCTCCTGCACCGCCCGGCAGTACAGGTCCATCGCCTGAAAATCGAGCCGGTAGATATCCTGCTCCACGTCGCAGGTGCTCTTGCGGAAGAAGTTGTGGAGGGTGACTCCCTGAAACTGCTTAATCGCAGCGCGGGCAAGCGCCTGCAACTCGCGGTCTGTTGAAGCTTGCGACTCGACGAAGAACGCACTCTTTTGCGCCGACCGCCAGGTGATACAGCTTGGCTCTTGGCGGACCGCATACCGTTCAAGGTTGATCCAGAGGGCCTTCTTGTGGTCCGCGCAGAGCAGCGTGTGAGGCGTGCGAAGGGAGAAGTCTCGCTCGGCCATCTCGTACTGGGGCTCCTGAGCAAAGTACACCGCACCAGTTCCGGCGGTTGTATGGAGCCGCAGCCCCTCGTAAGCCTCATACGTGGCAACATCAAAGCCGGTCTCCCGCTTGAGCCATTCCGCAAGCCTGATGGTCAGCAGCACATCCGCCCGCGACTCGTGAGCCTGCAGACCTTCAAGGAGCCCAAGAGCGCGGCTGACAGTCTCAAGCGAGAGCGAAAGCTTCTTCTCCCCTTTACGCACCTCCCGAACCCGTTCACGGAACTCTCCAGACGTGAGGTATGCCTTCTGCACAACGTGAAGAAGGTCTCGGGGTGAGAGCTTCTGATCAAAGTATGGATTGAAACCGTTGCGAATGAGGCTCGTGCGGAGGTACTGCAAGTCGAAGCGCGACGAGTTGTAGCCAACGAATGAAACCGCCCCCTTTGCCTTGCGGATGCACGACCAGATGAAGTCGCCGATCTTGCGCATCGCATCGCGCTCGTAGTCCTCGGCCTGCTTCTGGTGCTGAATTACGTCTGTACGATTCGCAAGGATCGCTCCCGGTTCGGGAAGCTGAAGACGCGAGATACGAACAAGACCAGAGAGCTCGTCAATTAGCTGCAGCCGGTCGTCCACCAGGATGAACGAGTAATTGAGGATCTGCCCAATCGGGTTCCTATCTGTTGTTTCAAGGTCGTAGAAGAGTGCGTACATCGGACGAACTGTACACCAAGCTCCGGCGGGAATGGAGAGCCTTCTTCAGGCCACAACGCGCCCCGGTTGCCTACAGCAGGGCACGAAGCTCTGCTAGGAAGGCTTTCAGCTCTGCTGCACTGTGCTTCGGCGAGCCGGTCGAGGTACCAGCCGACGCTGGACGCCCAACGTACACCGGATCAACGCCACAAGTGGCCCGTAAGAGCGGCTCGATGTAGCCCCAAGCGCCCATGTTGCGCGGCTCCTCCTGGAGCCACACAACGTTCTTGGCGCGGCTCTCCTTGACGACCCGAGCGACCTCCCTCTCTGGGAACGGATAGAGCTCCTCAATCCGCACGAGGCGCGCTGAGAGCTTTCCCGCGTCCTTGAGGGACGCAAACGCGTCATGGAACACTTTGCCAGACATGAAAACTAGGGTGTTACACGCAGCGGTGCCAGCAAGGTTATCGTCGATGAGCGGCTTAAAGCCGCCCGATGCGAGGTCAGACAGCGGGCTCGCCGCAGACGGGAGTCGCAGCAAGCTCTTCGGAGTCATAACGATGAGGGGGCGTTTAATCTCGCTCGTGCCCTGCCGACGCAGCATGTGAAAGTGCTGAGCCGCGGTGGACGGGTAGCACACACGCATGTTCGAATCAGCACACATCTGCAGGTAACGCTCTAGCCGCGCACTTGAGTGCTCCGGCCCCTGGCCCTCGTAGCCGTGCGGCAGAAGCATCGTTACGCCGGAAAGCTGGTGCCACTTCGCCTCGGAGCTGGTGATGAACTGGTCGATGATAACCTGCGCTCCGTTCGCGAAGTCGCCGAACTGCGCCTCCCACATCGTGAGTCCCAAACGCTCAACCGATGCGTATCCAAACTCAAAGCCGAGAACTGCCGCCTCAGAGAGAGAGCTGTTGTAAACCTCAAATGTGGCGCCATGTCCCTCCTTTTCTGCTAACGTTTCAAGAGGGCTCCAGCTCCGGAATTCCTCGGCATGATCGAGCGAAAGGTGACGCTGGCTGAATGTGCCTCGACCGCAGTCTTGGCCGCTCAAGCGAATTGACCGCCCCTCTGAGAGAAGCGAACCGAACGCAAGAGCCTCAGCCACGCCCCACTCAATTCCATGGCCACTCTCGACCGCCTCAACGCGCTTCTCAAGGATCTTCGAGAGCTTCCCGTGGGGAACGAACCCTTCAGGGTAGCTCGTGAGGCTGCGCGCGATGGCCTTAAGCTTCTCCGCATCGACGCCGGTCTCATTCGACTGCGCGCCGAGCCTTCCGTGAAGCGGCGTGGCCGGGCCGCCCGCGGCTGGCGTGACGGATTCCTGCGCCTCTCCGAAGACGCGCTTGTACTCGGCCACAGCGGAATCGATCCAGCCTTGGTCAACAATCCCTTCTGAAACGAGCCGTGCGCCGTACTGCTCCCAGATAGGGCGCTTACCTTTTAGCTCTGCGTACGTTAGTGGCTGGGTGAAGCTCGGATCGTCACCCTCGTTGTGACCGTGCTTACGGTGCCCAATGAGGTCGACGAAGACGTCCTTTCCGAAGGTGTTTCGGAACTCAAGCGCGAGCGAAGTTACCCAGCATGCAGCCTCCGGGTCCTCGCAGTTCACGTGGAACACCGGGGCGTCGATGCCCTTTGCGAGGTCGGTGCAGTACCGAGTGCTGCGCGATTCATCCGGGGTCGTCGTAAAACCGATCTGGTTATTGGTAATAATGTGCAGTGTTCCGCCGGTTGAGTATCCACTGAGTCCAGAAAAGTTAATCGTCTCAAAGACGATACCCTGGCCAGCGAACGCCGCATCGCCGTGTAGCAGTAAGGGCAGTGCGGCTTTTCGGTCTCTGCCGTAGAGGGAATCCTGCTGCGCGCGAACGATCCCCTCCACGACGGGGTTCACGAACTCAAGGTGTGATGGATTCGGCACAAGGCTCACTTCGACCTTGCTGCCGCCGAAATCGTAGGTCGTCTCGAACCCCATGTGGTACTTTACGTCACCCGCGCCGCAAGTAGTTGCAAGGGTCTGGTCGTCGAACTCGCGGAAGATTAGCTCCAGGGGCTTGCGCGTGATGTTGGCAAGCACGTTTAGTCGACCGCGGTGCGCCATGCCAATTACGACACTTCGTATGCCAGCTGCTGCAGCGTCCGCGATTGCAGTCGCAACGGAGGGCAAGATCGTCTCTGTCCCCTCGCACGAAAAGCGCTTTGCGCCGACGTATTTGCGGTGCA
>CAZZJR010000051.1:0-20344 GCA_964654585.1 uncultured Bdellovibrionales bacterium | reverse complement strand
CTCGGGCTTGAGTTCATCAATAAAGGCGGCTCGATCACCCTCAGTGGCGGCATACTGAGCCGCGCCCCGATGCCGGGAGCGGCAGCCGTGAGCATGGTGAACGCCGGACTTGAGGGCTTCGTCAGAGCAGCAGCGTTAGAGCTGCCTCGCAGCATCCGGCTAAACCTCGTGGCCCCCGGCTGGGTGCGGGAGACGCTGCTTAGCCTCAACATGGATCCTTCCGCTGGAACCCCGGCGGACCTGGTGGCTCAGTCATACGTGTACGCCGTAGAGTCAACGTTTACGGGCCAGGTTATTGATGTGGTGGCGGCGGGGCGGTAAGAGCGGTCGCCAGGCTGCTTACAAGCGGTCCACTTCGGGATCAACGCGGCGGCTTCTTCCCCTGCACCTCACGGCTCGTGCGAGCGTTCAAGATAGGCAGCGCTGCCGGACCACGGTCTTTTCGCGGGGATGCCCAAAGCGCCACCTCGTCTGCGCCCACTGTGTCAGGCAGCGCAAGCGGCTCGTCCGCAAGCTGGCGCGCAAACGCACTCACGTTATCAGAGAATGCATTCGACTGAATGATGCCGAAGGGGCCGATGCGGCCCTGAAAGTATGAGGTACCGAACGCTCCGACAACCAGATCGGCGTTGTTCTTCGGAATGCCTGTTCCCTCAACTGAAAATCCGCCGAGCACGAGCGGCTTGCTTTCGTTGCCCAACGATGCGATGTGAACGCCAAGAAACTTCCGCTCCCGAAACGAGACAGTCAGGAGGTACCACTGCTGTGGCTTGAGGGGTGCCGCTGCAAACGTGTGCCAGCTCCCTGGGCCGGCCTCTCCTTGCCAGTAGACTTGAGGGCGAACGCCATCGAGCCCACCCACCAGCGACAGCCCGTATCCGATCCGCTCTCGGCTCCCCAGATCGTATTTGCCCATAAGGTTAACCCGCTCCTCTTTATCCAAAGGAGCCCGGAGCTTGAACCAGATGAAAAACAGAAAATCTCGATCAGTCAGCGGAGTAAGATTCGGCGAGTCCTCAATGCGCACCGCATTGGACGGACCCTTTACGATAAATGCGTCGCTAAAAACGTCATCTCCCTCCTGCTCACTGAGCGGCTTAAAGCTGCCCTTTGGACCGGCGAACAGAGAACCGAGGAACGTCACTACGTACAGAGCGACGACGAAGGAGCCGATGAAAGCTAGCGCGATGATGAATCTCGAGCGCGGTCGTGACCCGTCCGGGCTAAACCGACCGGACTCGCTGGGAACCCTAGCTGTGCTGAGGGCAGACATACTGGACGAACCCGTTTGACGACTACGCAACTACCCAGAGCGAGCCGGACGAAGCGGAAGCAGTCCTGGATGCCGCCGGCCGCGGCGCGGCACTCCAGCCAAGGCTATCGGCTCTCTACTCCGACGCGTCCGCGTCCGCAACAGCCTGCTCAGCAGCCTCAGCCGCATCCTCTGCGCCTTCCTCAGCGGCGTCAGCTTTCTTGCGGCTCTTGCGCTTCTTGCCAGCTTCCTCGCCCTCTGCTGCAACCGGTGCGGCAACTTGAGCGGCGATCACCTTGACCTGCACTGGGACCACGACCTCCGAGTGCAGCTTCACTTCAACCTTGTGAGCGCCCGGGCCACGGATGGCCTCAATCAGGCGAATTTGACGGCGATCAACCTCGTAACCGAGCGCCCTAAGAGACGCCTCAACATCCTTTGCAGTAACGGAACCGAAGCTCTTACCCTTAGCGCCTACCTTGAGGGTAAACTCAACGATCACCTGCTCAAGGATCTTCGCAAACTGTTCAGCCTCAGCTTTCTTCTTAATGCGCTTTGCAACGATCGCCGCGAGCTTGTGCTTCAGAACCTTTTCGTTTGTCGTCGACGACTCAACCGCGATACCGCGCGGGATGAGGTAGTTGCGGGCGAAACCGCGCTTAACGCGAACCGTGTCCCCTACGTAGCCGAGGGAGAGAAAATCTTCACGCAAAATAACTTCCATGACCAACTCCTATCGCAATTCTCTCTGGACGATTCAACGTCCAATTGTACTCTACTCAAACGACTCAGCGCCGAAATCGAAGTCCTCACCCTCGCCACGCGGCTGCGTCAGACGCTTCGGATTGCCCCGGAACTTCCGGGTCTTCTGCTTGATGAGATGTGTTTGGAACTTGTGCACCGAGTCAGTGATTCGCAGAATAGACTGCAGCGCACTCGGAACCTCGTGGTTCGAAGACTCGTAGTTGAAGGCTACACAGAAGCCGAACTTCTGCTTCTGGAAAGCGTAAGCCAGCTCCTTCTTTCCCCACTGATCCACGCCCGTGACCTTGGCGTTGTTGGATGTGAGGATGCCCTCAACCTTCTTTATCTCGTCCTTGACCTGCGCGTCGTTCAAGCGTGGGTTGAAAATTACGATTGACTCGTATCGGCGAACTTCCATGACCTTCGTCCTTATTCTTGCTTAACTACCTTCGATTTCTAAACGCTTACCTAGCGCGTCCGCACGGAGAGACGGAAACGGCGCGAGCGTCCATGAGGCGCCCCGCAAAGCCGGGGGAGTCTACCAGATGGGGTTGAAAAGACAACCGATCCAGGTGGCTTGCTGTAGGGGCCGAAGGAAAATGTCACCTTGACGACAACGACATTTCAACAGCTTACGAGGCTATGGAGGGCGCTAGCGGCGCCTAGCGGTTGAACCGGTTCTGGGCTGTACGCAAACCTTCTCTTGCAAGGACAACTACAGCCTTCGCCGCGCGTATCAAGAGCTCCTCAACAATAAGCCGCTCCTCCGACGTAAACTTGCTCAATACCCAGGTCGCCACACCATCCTCGGATTGCGCCAAAGGGCTGCCCGGCGGCGGCTTTCCGATGCCTACCCGAATCCGAGCGTACCCTCGGCCCCCACACGTTGACGAGATGGACCTTAAGCCGTTGTGGCCGCCCTCGCCCCCATCCACCTTTACTCGCACGGCACCAAGCGGCAGGTCGATCTCATCGTGCACGACGATTACCTCTGAGATCGGGGTCTTCTTGAACGACAGGAAGTCCTGCAACGGCTCACCGCTACAGTTCATAAAGGTCTGCGGCTTAACGAGCGATGCGCTCCAGCCACAAACAGAGAGCGGAGCCTCGAGACGGCCCGCTCGCTCCTGCCAACCAGCTCGATCAAGCGATCCTTCGAGCGCAGCTTTCGCATTGGCAGCGAGGCTGCTTGCGAGCTGGTCGTCGTCGGATGCCCCTGATGCGGTCCGCAGCAGATCGGCCACGAGGAACCCAACATTGTGCCGAGTGGTAAGGTAGCGCGGCCCCGGATTTCCGAGCCCAACTACCGTGCGATACTCCGCCGACACGTTCACCTTTTTTTGTTATGAGCTTACTTAGCTGGCTTCGCAGCCGGAGCCTTGGCAGCCGCGGCCGCGCCCGCAGCTGGAGCAGCGCCGGCAGCCGGAGCAGCCGCAGCTGTGCCCTCTGCTGGAGCAGCACCCTCTGCTGGCTTCGTCTCTTCCTCAGCAGCGCGCGGAATAACGACGCTGACGATCGTCTCGTGCGGATTATCCGCAAGGGTCACGCCCGCGCCGAGCTTGAGCTGCTCTGCGTGAATCGACTCACCCAAGTTGAGCGCGGATACATCGACTTCGATGGTCGAAGGGATGTTCTTCGGAAGACAGCGAACCGAAACCTCGTGGGTAACGACGGTAAGAATACCCTTCTCCACTTTCACGCCTGGAGCCTCGCCAACGAGCTTAACTGGTACGTCGACCGTAATCTGCTCGTCGTCCTTCAGGGTCTGGAAGTCTACATGCACGACCCGACCGCTAAGGTAGTCCTGTTGGATCTCTTTCACGATGGCGGCTTTGCCATTCAGTGCGGTCGAACCGCTCTTAAAGGTAAACACCTGCGACCGACGCGCCTTCTGTGCCAGGATCGTAAACTCCTTGTACGGAACCTCAACCGGAACCGGCTGATCGTGACGGTGGTAAGCAACGCCGGGGATGCAACCCTGCTTCCGGCTACGGTTAGCCGATCCCTTTCCGGTGTTTGCTCTCTCTGAGACTTCAATGGTGAAATTTTCCACGGCTGTACTTCCTTCCTAAAAAGCGAGAGCGGGAAGCTACCAGAAGCACCGGGCAAGGTAAAGAGCTGCCATCCTTACGTTTCGGACACGGAAGAGACCCCGCAGTCAACTAAAACCGGCGGGAAAAACCATGTGTTTCAGATAGTTACCGAAACAGGCTGCTTATCGAGTCATCAGAGTGTATGCGCCGGATAGCCTCAGCAAAGAGCGGTGCGACGGAAAGAACAGTAACCTTGTCGCCCACCGACCCCTTGTCGTGAGGAATAGTGTCGCTGACGATCACCTCCTCGATCACCGAATCGTTCAGCCGCTGACGTGCGTTGCCCGAGAAGACACCGTGGACACAGCAAGCCACCACCTTCTTTGCACCCGCCTTGATTAGGGTGTCCGCGGCTTTCAGCAGTGTGCCGCCGGTGTCTGCAATATCGTCCACTATGACACAGATATCGCCCTCGACTTCTCCGACTACAGTCATCGAGTCAACTTTGTTCGGACCACCCCGACGCTTGTCGATCACAGCCAGAGGGGCATTATCGAGCCGAGTTGCCAAGAAGCGCGCCCGCTCAAGGCCTCCTACGTCGGGCGAAACAATCGTGATTCCATTACTGCCATACTTCGATTTGATGTACGGAACCATAATCGGAAGTGCGTACAGGTTATCAACCGGAATATCGAAGAAGCCCATCATCTGTCCTGCATGCAGATCCATCGTGAGCACGCGGTCGGCACCGGCTGTTGTGATCATATCAGCAATGAGCTTTGCGGTGATCGGAACTCGTGGCTTCACCTTCCTGTCCTGGCGAGCATAACCGAAGTACGGGATAGCCGCGGTAATTCGTCCAGCAGAGGAACGTTTGAGCGCATCGATGATGATCAGCAGCTCCATCAGGTGGTCATTTCCCGGAGTGCTCGTGCTCTGAATGACGAACACATCACCACCTCGCACATTGTCGCCGATCTCGACAGAGAGCTCACCATCCGAGAACTGCACAACCTCAAGCGCCCCGAGCGAGGCGCCGAGCGTCGAGGCAACCGAGCCTGAGAAAGTTGGGTTAGAGCGTCCTGAGAAAATCAGTAGAGGTCGTGACACTGTAGCTCCTTGATCACACTTTGGCTCGTTGATCCCGCCGCGGCTCCTTCAAGCGCGCGCGCTTCGCTCACGAAGGCATTTCAAAGTTGCTTGCCCGGGCAGGGGTCGAACCTGCGTATGGCGGAATCAAAATCCGCTGCCTTACCACTTGGCTACCGGGCAATACGCAAGATGCACACTGGAGAAGATTCCTTAAGGAAAATCCACCGCGCGTGGCTCTCTTGTTGCTGTTGAGTAGAACAGTTACAGGGGTTTGGCAAGCCTAGGTTGGGCTCACTCAGCGGATTTTGCTCGCCTGTCAGGCTCACAAATGGTGACCCTAAAAAGAGCCGTTTTAAGCCCGCGTAGATCCCTCTCAACCGCACCGAAGAGCACCTCCTCTCCCGGCTCAGGCAGGGCAAATACTGCGCATCCTGACCCTGTTAGCCCGGACCTACCTGGGAAGGCCCCGCGCAGCACAGCGAGGGCTGCTCCAACCTGAGGAACCATACCGACGACATCAGCCTCAAAGTCGTTCTCGATTAACTGCTCCAACCCAATCGACGGGTCTGCCGCGAAACGGTCCAAGGCAGAGTCGTTAGACGGGGCCACAACGGGATGAGTCGTGCGGAAGCGGTCGTAGAAAGCCTTCGTAGGCACCGGAACTGGCGGCACAGCGATAAGGATCTCCCGACCAACAAGACTCTCTGACGGAAGCTGCTCAACAACCTCGCCGATGCCAGAGACCCGGCACAACCCGCCCGTCAGCGCGTAGGGGACGTCCGCGCCGCACTCAAGAGCAGCCGCCACGAGCGCATGCTGGAAGCTCCCGTCTGAGAGCCCGAAGTCCGCTTGGATAAAGAACTGGAACAGGCCACTCAAGATCCGAAGCACCGCTGCCGCGTCGCTGCTACCGCCCCCTAAGCCCGCTCCCACTGGGATCCTCTTCTCAAGCGTGATCCTGGCTCCAAACGGCGGCTGCTCGAAATCAAAGGCGCGCCAAAAGGCGCGGTAGGCGCGCACGGCGAGGTTCCCATCGACATCGTCGCTGAGAGCGCCGGCAGGCCGCAGCCCTAGCTCAATGCCCGGCTCGGGAGAGAGCACTAGCTCAACTTCGTCACTCAAGCTTGCAGAGCAGTTAAGCATGCTGAGGAGGTGAAAACCGTCGGGCCGGCGTCCAACAACTTTCAGGCGCAGGTTGACCTTCGCCAGCGCTTTCTCGCGCAGGGGCTTCCCGAAGTGCGGTACTGCCAGCTCTCTGAGCTGCTCCGCTAGTACCCTCGTACGGATTCCGTTGCCTGACATCTCTCCCCCGAATTCGTTGCATCCTACCGCTATCGGCGAGGCACTGAAAAGCTCTCTACCCTCTGGAGGAACAGGCGAGGGGCTCAATCTGGCCGCGCGCTCTGTAGCTCTCTGCCGGATGTGCGTGCCCGAAACCGATCAGATTAGTGCTCGATAATAATAAACAAAGAGAGTAGCGAGGGCAGAGAGGGAAAGGTGCGCACAAGCATAATCCCCCTCACTGTTCTCGCTGACCTCTTTGTAAATATTCTTCGCTTCGACCCTGAACCGGACAGCGCGGTATCGGTTGTTCCATACTTCTAACTTTCCCAAACGCGACCGTGAAGGAACGCGATAAAAGTGAGCGAGGAAAATTATCTACAAAGAGAGCGGCGAGAGCAGAGAGGGGAAGGTGCACTCAAGCATAATCCCCCTCGCTGTTCTCGCTGACCTCTTTGTCAGTATTGTCAGCTTCGACCCTGAACCGGACAGCGCGGCATCGGTCTTTCTATCCTTTTAACGGCCCCACGCGTGAACGTACCCGACCGGTGATTTGGACAACGAGAGCAGCGATAACACCGAGGGGTAAGGGAATGCAGCCCCCCCCCTCTCCGTAACTCTTCGCCCCATGCTCTAGCTCCTACCCCCAAGACCCCCGTTTTCTCCTATCCTCCCCTCGCCTATAGTCAAGCAACGCATGAACACCGCCCTCAACCTCGACGCAATCCTAAAAACCGCGCAAGAAGCCGCCCAACGCGGCGCCCAGATCGCGCGCGAGCAGCGCGCAGCACTCTCGGTTCAGGTCTCTTTCAAGGAGGCCCGCAACCTCGTCACGAACGCCGATATCGCCTGCGAAAAAGCTATTATCGAAACCATACACGCCGCTTTTCCGGGACACGCGATTCTGGCGGAGGAGTCTGCGGCTAACGTCTCTCCTGCACAATTTGCAAGCGGCCCGGTTTGGGTGATCGACCCGATCGACGGCACTACAAACTACGCCCACGAGCACTACCAGGTCGGAGTGTCCGTGGCATTCGCGGTCGACAGCACAGTCCTCGTCGCAGCAGTCGAGGCGCCCTTCTTGGGCGAGTGCTTCACGGCGATCAAGGGGCGAGGGGCTTTCCTCAACGGCAAGCAGATCAAGGTGCGCTCAATCTCAAGCGCTGAGGAGGCGCTCGTAGCAACGGGCTTCCCGTACCGCCGAGTGAACCTTAAAAATATCTGCAGCCGTGTCGAGCGGGTGCTCGCCAGATGCCGCGACCTGCGCCGCATCGGCGCTGCTTCGCTCGACATCTCTTGGGTCGGCTGCGGTCGGCTTGATGCGTTCTACGAAGAGGGCCTAAGCCCATGGGATGTTGCTGCTGCCGGGCTGATTGCGCGCGAGGCCGGAGCCCTCGTTGGGCACTTCCCGTTCGACCACGAGAGCCAAAGAAACACTACAGGGTACTCAGGCGACCTCTTCGCCGACAATATAGTGGTGGCGTCTCCGGGCTGTTTCTCGGAGTTGCAATCTATCCTGGCAGGGTAATTCGCGGCTGACTGGAGCGCGACGACTACAGGTCGTCGCCCTCATCTGGGAATCCGTCGCCCTCTTCCTCCGCAGAGCGGTCGGTGTAGCGGCGCTCTTCGTTCTCCTGGGCGGTTTTACAGTCAATACAGAGCTGCGCAACAGGACGAGCCATCAGGCGCGCAACTGCTATCTGCTCACCGCAACTCTCGCACTCGCCGTAGGTGCCATCCTCGAACTTAGCGAGCGCAGCGTCGATCTTCTTGAGGTGGTTCAGCTCGCGCTTCCCAATCTTGAGGAGCGAGTTCTGGTTGATTTCAAGCGCTGCAATATCGACGGAGTCTCCGGAGGCTGTCTCAAGATCTGCCACCGAGGTGTCGCTGATATCATCGAGGTGGCGCTGGATGCGGCGCTTCTCCTCTTCAAGCATTGCCTTCAGGGTCTCTGATTCTTTCTTTTTCATACGCTCATTCCTCTTACGGACCGCATCCGGGAGCCTTCTCTACCGCAGAAACGTCTTTGCCGCCATGATCACTCGCAAGCGAGCCTAGCCAGCTTCGGACTTTCTCTCATCTGAGCAGCCCTTTAGGTTAAACGAGCGAACCCCCTGGTACAAGCATTATTAGCGTGATGCCATGTTTTTTGAGGGGGTTAAACGGTATCTCTGGAGGCTTCGCGGCTGCGCCGGAGGCGGGTGTGGGGAATGGTCGCGGTGTCTTTCAGGAAGTGCCAGGAGGTCTTTTCGCCGCCGAGGGGCCTCTTTGTGGAGGCCATCCGACTTCGGCGGTCGGGTACGTTCGAGCGTTAGGGCTTCTAAGGGCTGGAAGAGGCAGATGGACACAAAGAGAGCGGCGAGGACAGAGAGGGGGAGATTCCTGTTCCTCAACCCTGATTGCTCTCGCCGACCTCTTTGTAGGACCCTCTATCACGCAGCTTGACGTCGGCTGGTCGTCGACGAATAGGCCCAGGGAACCAAACTTATTTGGCGAGCGCTCACATTTGCGAAGGCATAGCTATTTCGGAGCCGGAACCGTTCCCGTCGCCGTTCCCGCGAACCGCGTCAAAATAGAGCGAACGGAGCCAAGGGGAAAGCTCCTACTCGCCGTGGAACTCGCCGAACGTGCCGCGCAGGACATCCGAGATCTCGCCTACGGTGCACGACGCTCGGGCACAGTCGACGATCGCTGCGGTCAGGTTTCCATCACCCGCGGCGGCCTGCCCCAGAGCCGCTAGCGCAGCTGAAGTGCGTGCCGCATCGCGCTCACTGCGCAGCTTTCCCACTCTTTCGATCTGTCCACTCTCAACCGCAGCATCGATCGCCTGAATCGCTGGGGACTGCTCATCCCCCTCGCGGTTGACGTTAACGCCAACTACTCGAGCCTCAGCCGCCTCCACCGACTTCTGCGCCAAGTAGCTTGAGTTCTCGATCTCTCCCTGCGGGTAGCGCTGCTCAATCGCAGATAGCATGCCGCCCATGGCGTCTATCTTCTCAATTCTCGTGCGCGCCCCCTGCTCAATGGAATCTGTCCAGGACTCGATTAGGTAGCTGCCACCGAGCGGGTCGGCTGACGCAGCCACACCCGACTCGTCTGCGATGATCTGCTGCGTCCGGAGCGCGATACGGGCACTCTCTTCCGTCGGGAGACCGAGCGCCTCATCGAAGCCATTAGTGTGGAGCGACTGTGTGCCCCCGAGCACCGCCGCCAGCGCCTGAATCGTAGTTCGGACTACGTTGTTGTGCGGCTGCTGTGCGGTGAGAGAGCTGCCGGCAGTCTGCGTGTGGAAGCGCAGCATCATCGACTTCGGGTCCTTCGCCTTGAAGCGCTCGCTCATGATAGACGCCCACAGCCGACGCGCCGCCCTAAACTTCGCAACCTCCTCGAGGAAGTTGTTGTGGCAATTAAAGAAGAACGCTACCCGCGGCGCCACATCATCCACCGCGAGGCCACGCGCTAGCGCTGCCTCGATGTACGCGATGCCATCCGCAAGCGTAAAGGCGACCTCCTCGACAGCCGTGCTGCCAGCTTCCCGAATGTGGTAACCAGAGACGCTAATGGTGTTCCACTGCGGCACGCTCTGAGAGCAAAACGCAATCAGGTCGGTGACGAGCCGCATCGCTGGACGCGGCGGATAAATATACGTGCCGCGCGCAATGTACTCTTTCAGGATGTCGTTCTGCGTAGTGCCACGCAGCGCCGTCCACGGCACCCCTCGCCTCTCTGCCACTACGAGCAGGAAGGCTAGCAGAGTTGCAGCCGTAGCATTTATCGTCATTGAAATTGAGACATCCTGAAGAGGGATACCCTCAAGCAGGAGATCCATGTCATCCGCCGAAGCGATTGAAACGCCAACGCGGCCAACTTCGCCGCGCGAGAGCGCGTGGTCGGGATCTCGCCCCATCTGGGTCGGGAGGTCGAAGGCCACACTCAGGCCCGTGATGCCCTGCTTGAGGAGGAAGTGGTACCGGGTATTCGTGTCACGCGCTGAGCCGAAGCCTGCGTACTGCCGCATCGTCCAGAGCCGGCCGCGGTACATCGAGGCGTGAATGCCGCGGGTAAAAGGAAACTCTCCTGGCAACGACGCGTCCGGCGCCGCCACATCCTCGCGGGAATATACAGGCTTTACCTCTATGCCGCTCGTCGTTCGCGGGTTCTTCACCATAAGGCCCTCACTTCGTGCGGAGAGAGCTGGTGATCTTGCGGGCGAACTCCTCGACTTTGCTGCGGCCCTCAGCCGGGCCAACAACATTGATCGTCAGGAGCCTGCCGCCAAAAGAGGTGGAGATGACCACAGTCGCTATCCTTCCGCGACTTGAGTTGCTCTCGAATTCGTGCGCCAGGAAGACCTTGCCGTTCTGCTCGACGACTTCGCGCACGAGCCACTTGAGGTTCGGTATCGAGGTCTCGTACGCAGCCTCAAGGGTCTGCTTGAACCCGGCAACTGCCGACGGCTCAAGCTCCACTTCGCCGAAGCGGAACGCAATCACGTACCCGCCGCTCTTTGACTTCCAAGCAGCATCCGGGTACGGAGGCGCGCGCCAACGCTCCTTGATCGCTACGCCGCCCATCACCACGAAATCTTTCGGCAGCCGGAAGCTGACCCGGCCTCCGCACATCTGCACGTCGCTCTCGTCACCCCCATCCTCGCACTGCGGCGGCGCGATGAACGAGACTCGCCGGGCGGAGCCCACGATGTTCTCGTACGAGAGAGTGGCTAAGACTGCGCGCGGCGACTCCAAGACTGGATTCCGGTAGTCCTCCCCCAGCGAGTCGCCTCTTCCGATCGCCACCAGAAACTCGTCAAACTCCTTCCAGTCGTTCGGCCACCGTTTGTACTCACAGTAAAAAGACGAGATGGCTGTGAAGGTCTCCTTCTCGAACTCCTCGGGAGGACGAACCGGAGAAGAGGACTGCGCGCAACCGGCGACAAACAGGACGAGCAGGGCGGCGACCCTAAAAATCTGGGGAAAACTTGGAGCGTGTTTCTTCATCAGGGTGGAAGATACCCCCCGTCATTCCCCTTCGTAAAGCGGGGAATTGCCAGGGGGATACCTTAATCAGGCCCCGAGCCCGCTCCTCTCTATATCCCCCTTTCGCCCCCAGGTTCGCGTGCTAACATCCAGCAGCAGATATGACAGCACACGATCAGCTACTAGAGAGGGAGTCCCGGGCCGAGGCCGGCGGTGGCCAGGAGCGGGTAGAGCGCCAACACAAGAGCGGAAAGCTCACAGCCAGGGAGCGGGTAGAGCTGCTGCTCGACCCAGGCTCGTTCTCTGAAACCGACAAGTTCGTCACTCACCGCTCTACTAATTTTGGCCTCGCAGACCAGCGCTACCCCGGCGACGGCGTGGTGACGGGGACAGGCCGGATCGGTGGCCGCACGGTTTGCGTCTTCGCCCAAGACTTCACGGTGTTTGGCGGCTCACTCGCTGCCATGCACGCAAAAAAGATCGTCAAGGTGATGGATCTGGCTGAACGGATCGGCTGCCCGATCATCGGACTAAACGACTCTGGGGGCGCCCGCATCCAGGAAGGAGTCGAGAGCTTGGGCGGCTACGCGGATATCTTCCTGCGCAACACGCTGCTATCGGGCGTCGTGCCGCAGCTGTCGCTCATCATGGGCCCGTGCGCGGGAGGCGCGGTGTACTCCCCGGCGATCACCGACTTCGTCCTGATGGTCAGGGGCTCAAGCCACATGTTCATAACAGGACCAGACGTCATCAAGACCGTCACTAAGGAAGATATCTCCAAGGAGGTGCTAGGGGGCGCCGGAACGCACACGGCGGTGAGCGGCGTAGCTCACCTTGAGGCGGCCGATGACCGGGGCTGCCTTGAGCAGTGCAAAGAGCTGCTCTCGTACCTGCCGCAGAACAACCTTGATCCAGCGCCGATAGTTCTCTCCGGTGATCTCGCCTCGCGCGAAGATCCGTCGCTCGACACGCTCATCCCCGAGCAGCCGAGCCAGCCCTACGACATTAAGACCCTTATCCGCTCAGTGGCGGACAACGGCGAGCTGTTTGAGATCCAGCCAGCCTTCGCGATGAACATCGTGGTCGGCTTCGTGCGGCTCAACGGCCGCTCGGTAGGTGTCGTTGCAAACCAGCCCTCAGTGCTCGCGGGCTGCCTCGACATCAACGCCAGCACCAAAGCGGCGCGTTTCGTGCGCTTCTGCGACGCCTTCAACATTCCGCTCCTGACGTTCGTCGACGTTCCCGGCTTCTTGCCAGGCGTCCAGCAGGAGCACGGCGGCATCATCCGGCACGGAGCGAAGCTGCTGTACGCTTTCGCTGAAGCTACTGTGCCGAAAGTCACGGTTATTACACGCAAGGCGTACGGCGGTGCCTACGACGTTATGGCGTCGAAGCACATCCGCGCGGACGTGAACTTCGCCTACCCGTCAGCAGAGATCGCCGTGATGGGGCCTGAGGGGGCAGTCAGCATCATCTTCCGCCGCGAGCTAGACGAAGCCGGCAAGTCCGGCTCGGAAGCTGCGCGACGCGAGCAGCTCGTGCGCGAGTATCGCGAGAAGTTTGCAAATCCCTGGGAAGCGGCAGAGCTGGGATTCATCGATGCCGTCATCCGTCCACGCGAGACTCGCCGCAAAGTGATCGACGCCTTCTCTGTGCTCTCCACCAAACGCCAGACGAACCCCAAGAAGAAGCACGGCAACATCCCTCTCTAGGCACTGTAATGGCATCTGTCGAACTGCGCCCCCCGCTGCCTCTCAACCTTCCTCACAAGGATGCGCCCTTCGTGCTGCCTCGCGGGGGGATCCCTTCGCCGGAGCTTCTGGCAGCGATCGCCGCAGCATTATCCGAGTCTCTGCCGTGCGGAGACTTCGTCGCCCAGCCAGACGGCTCGCTGCTCTTCGCTCAACCACACTCCCCCTGGTCGTTGCGCGCCCGGGAAGAGTCACTCGATCGGAGCCCTTCTCTATGAGCACCTACCGAGTGTCAGTTTCGGGAAAAACCTTCGATGTGCGGGTGCTCGAGCGGCGCGGCTCTGAGCTGCGATTCGCGGTGGGCGGCGCGGAGCACAGCGTATCGCTCTCGGCAGTTCCGCGTAGCGGCACAGCGCGCTCGACAGGCGGCAGTGCAGTCACAGGCTCTTTGGTCAGCGAGGTAACGGCCCCAATTCCTGGAATCGTCTCTAGTGTGAAAGCCAAGGCAGGTGAATCTGTCGAGGCAGGGCAGACTCTGGTCGTTATCGAGGCCATGAAGATGGAGAACCCGATTAAGTCGCCTCGGGCGGGGGTCATTAAAGCTGTCGCGGTTTCTCAGGGTGCGGAGGTCAAGGCTGGAGCGCTGCTGATCGCGTTCGAGTAAGCGCAGCGTCCCAGGCTAACAAGCCCCTAGCGTAACTTGTTTAAACGACGATTCAAAAGCCACGACGCGTACTACGCTTGGTCGGTTGAGGCCGCGTCGGCGACCAGAGCCACCACCACGGAGCGCCCACAAGCAAACTCAAATTTGGTGATTCCTAGCACCCCCAACAGCTAAATTCCTTGCCCTTATTTCGACCCAAGCTTACTTTTAATAGAACCACCGAAGCAAAGGAGTGTGTGTCATGAAGAGACTGTTTATAGCCCTACTAGCCCTCGCCCTCTGGTCGTCTGCGATTGCAGAAGCGACGCCACGAACGACGGCAGCGATCGCTGCGTACAGGAAGCTACAGCGCGAGCAAGCGCTCTTCAAGCGCCGGATGGGAGCCCTTTCTACCGGCGAAAAGATCGAGGTGAAGACCTTTATTGAGGGCAGCAGTTCCTCGAACGCTCCAGGGGCTGACCCAGACAATGACGGATTAGACAGCGAGACCGAGGAAGCGCTCGGATCCAACTCCTGCGACTCGGACTCCGACGACGACGGCCAGAACGATGGGGATGATGACTACGAGGATGATGGAGATGGCGTCTACTCGAAGGGAACTATCGCGTCTATCGCCAGCCGCGTTGTTACGATTGGGTCGACAGCTTTCACGATAGACGATAACACAATCTTCCGAGGACGCGGCTTCTCAGAGTCAAGCCTTGAGGTCGGACTGTGCGTCGAAATTGAGGGGCACGTGTCCGGCTGGAGCAACATGGCGGACAAGATCAAGCTTGAGCGCTCGAGTGAGTGTGATGGCGGAGACGACGACTAGCGTTGTTAGTTGCTTCGAAAGAAAGGGCGCCCTTAGTGGCGCCCTTTTTGTTGCGTCAGAGATGAATTCAGGCCCGCGTCGCCGGGAAAGCTCCCTTTGCGTGTGGGTTGCTGTCGATCGACAATGACTCGGAACCCAGACGATCTTTTCTTTGGTCAGTGCCTGATACCTGCTAACCTCACCAGGCAAGGCCTCGCCGCCTGAGCATACGCTCCGGCTCCTGACAAAAACCTGCATCACTATGCAACATGCTTGCCCCCTTGGTCCGTCCCTCCAGAAGTACTGGGACCGCCTCTCGCCACAGGAGCGAAGGATGCAGCTCGACGCTGAGGCGCTCTACTCGCTCATCATCCAGCCGCTTGCGCTTCAGACTGCAAGCATTACTCCCGGCGACCACGTTATTGACGCATTCTGTGGGGCGGGGGGCAGCGCAATCGGCTTTGCGCGCAGCGGCAAGCGGGTCACCGCAATCGAGCTTGAGCCCAAACGGCTAGCAATGGCGAAGCACAACGCTGCTCTCTTCGGCGTGCAGGAGAGGATTGAGTTTATCCACGGCGATGCCCTGCAGCTCATCCCCGCATTGAGCGCCGACGCGATTTTTCTCGCACCACCCTGGGGCGGGCCTGAGTACTCAACGCGCGAGCGCTTTACCCTGGAGTGCTTTCATCCGAATGGAAACGAGATCTTGAAAGTTGCGCTGCTTTCTGAGGCTGCTGTTGTTATGCAGCTGCCGCGGAATTTTGACTCGATAGAGCTCACTCGTTTTAAGCGACCGTTTTCAGTTACAGAAGATCGATTCGATGGAGAACTACTCAGCCAGACAGCAGTCATACCGGCGTCTGTGGATCCTGCTCGCTAGCCCGCTTGTTCACCACCGTATGTACAGGTTGCCCGGTTACAGATTCCCACTGAGGTAATCGGTTGACAGAGACACGACCTACACAACCACCCGCCCCTCCATATACCCCGGTGGCTTGATGCCGAAGAGGTCTAGGGTGGTCGGGGCGATGTCGATGATGTTGGGTGCGTCGGTCTTTAGCGGAGCATTGACGAAGAAGATTCCGGGGACCTCCTTCGGGTCGATGTGGTGATCGCCGCTCCAGGCTTTCAGGTTGTCTGAGAAGAGCTGCGGCTCGACGGTTCCGGTGATGGAGTCCCACGAGACGCGGTAGCCAGGGTTGTAGCCAACGATTAGGTCCGGGGCCTCGGTGGTGTAGAGGCCGCGGTACGCCTTGCGGGTGTCGTACACTGTCTTGACCGCTTCGGAGCCATCTTGCGGATCCTTCAGGCCGGTAAGCTTTGAGATGATCTCTGCCTTGACGCTCTCGGATTCCTCATCGTTCAGGATTCCGAAGCGCTCCCTGCCGCGCTTATTGGTGTAGATCCCCGAGAGCCCCAACGCGAAGGCCTTCGTCTTGCTCCAGTCCACCTCTTGCAAGTAATCCTTCCCCTGGGGCGAGTCAGTCTTGAGAGCCAGGAAGCCGTTTTGGTACAGCCATGTGTTTATGTTTATGCAGCGCCTAAACGAGGAGAAGCCGTGGTCGCTTAGCACCATCAGGACATCGTTGGGCCCAAGCGCGGCGAGAGTTTCTCCAACGAGCGTGTCCATGCGCTGGTACATCTCAGGGATCACATGCTCAAACTCGGCGCGGTTCTCAATCGGCGAGGGATGCTTCGGGTCGATGTAGCGCCAGAACATGTGCTGGATCCGGTCGCTCGCGTCGAAGACACAGATGCACACCCCTTCGCGGGTGCGCTTGAGGGTCTCAAAGAACATGGTCTTTCGCTCTTCGTGCGAGAGCCACGCCTGGTCGAGGAATCTCCTGTCGTCGAGCGCAAGCTCGTTTCTGCCCCAGGTGTCCTCAAGCAGGCCGAGTGTGCCGTAGCGGCCCTGCCGCTTCGCGAGCCAGCTTGAGAAGAGGAGCGGGTACGAGATCGGGAGCGCCGGCTTCGCCGGGTCAACGTTGACCGGAGAGGCGTACACGGTCACGTGTTCGCCAAGCTCGCGGATGCAGAAGCGCACGATCCCCTGAACTTTGTTACGTCCGGCGCTAAAGAGCACCGGCACCCAGCGCGAGAACGAGTTCAGCTCAAGCTCTACCGTCTCGTCCTGCATCTGTAGCTGCGCGCGATTCTGCTCCCCAAGCTCAATAGAGAACGGAACCTTAAGGTTGCCGCTCTTGCCGTCTGGGTGCGGAGGTCCGTCTAGCTCTCCAGAGATTACGCTTCCACTCCGCGAAATCGGGCGCACCTCGCCCCCGGTCGAGTCACCGCCAGCCGATCCCTTCACGCCATCACGCGTTGTGAAGAGCGTGAAGGTGCCTTGCGTGCCCCGCAGGTCGGGAGTGCACATTGCTGAGAGGATATTCCCCTTGAACTTCTCCGGCGGGTACGAGATCGGAACACGGATGATGTTCGCCATGATATTTCGCGCGCCGAGCAGCTTCCAGAAGGGCTGAGAGCGCCGCATCAGACGAACCTGAGAGCGAGTGCGCGGGACCCTGAAAGGCCCAATCTTGATCTCTTTCGTGGTGGTCTCTGTCTTTACCGCCGAGAGCTCAGGGAGACAGAAGCGCTTGTCGCGCGTCAGGAAGTCAAAGATGTTGTGCGCGCCCGGGTTCACGCCGGTCTGGAAGGTGGACCACGCAACTGGGGAGAGCGCGGGAAGAGTCGTGCCGAGGCGGGCGTAGGCGCCCTGCTCCTTGAGCTGCTTGAAGTTCGGCAGGCGCCCCTCAGCCATGTAGCTCTCGAGGAGCTTCGGGTCGAGGCCATCGAGACCGAGGATGACAACGCGCTTTGCCCGGGCATTCTTCGGCCGTCCATTTCCGCGCAGGAGCAGCCATAGGTTCTGCAGCGGCCAGAGCAAAATGGTGAACACGCCAAGAACGATCGTGAGCAGGAACACAGCACCTGAGCCAAGAAACGCAAAGCCCGCCCCGGGGCCGATGTAGGCGAAGCACTCGCTAACCGGAGCAACGGTTGCTACCAGGAGCGCTGCGAAAAACCGGAACCAACCTTTCATTGCCTCACCTTCTTTGCGCTGTGCTGACTACTGCAGGTACCCGAGGGTCTTGAGCTGCTCAATCGTAGAGTCTTTCATCTGGGCGCGAGCTGTCTCGCTGACCTGGATTCTGCCCTCAAGCGCGTAGCGGTTTGTCTCAGTCAGCTCGTTGCTGAGGGTAGCAACTACCTCCTGGTCCGTTATCGAGCGCTGCTCTAGCGGATCCTTCCTGAAGTCGAAAACTCCGAGAACTACGTCGGAATCGTTCGGGTTCGTCTGGCGGATGAGCTTAAGACCATCCGGGGTGGTGAAAGCCTTCTGGGTAAAATCCTTCTGGATCTCGGTAAAGACACCGTCGCGAGCCTCAAGCGCTGCATCGTTGAAGAGCGAAACGCCAGGGAGCCCCGCGGGAACCTCAATACCGGCGGCATCGAGCGCTGTCGGGAAGATATCTACTGTGCTCGCGGTGACATCGACGACTCGCGCAGCCTCGGTCTTAGGCGATTTCACAAACAGCGGAACGTGGACCTCTTCGTTGAAGAGCTGGTGCCCGTGACCGTGCTGGCCGTGCTCCATAAACTGCTCGCCGTGGTCTGCAACCACGATGATCGTCAGGTCATCGTAGAGCCCCTGCTCTTTGAGGTGGCTAAAGAGCGCCCCAATCTGCGCGTCCATGTACTGAATCTCGCCGTCGTACAGGTTCATCCGGCCGAGCTCCTTCGGGGAGTAGGTGCGGTCCGGCACATCGCCCGTGAAAGCTGTTTTGTATTTGTCAGGTGGGTTGTACGGGTCGTGCGGATCCAAGAAGTGAAGATAGACGAAGAACGACTTACCCTGCTCTGCCAGCTCGTCGATCTTGGCAGTGCCTAGCCTCACAATCTCCTCGGCCGGAGCGCGCGCGGAGAAGGTGAAGGTGTCGAATCCTTGCTGGTAGCCAAACTCCTCTGTGATCCAGGGGTTCGGGGAAACGGCCGCCGTCGAAAAGCCGTTGGCCTTAAAGGTCTCTGCAAGCGTGGTCAGGTTTGAATCAAGCTTGACCGCCATCTGTTTAACTTCGTCGCGGCGATTCGGTGGCATCCACCCGTGCGTAGCTGGGTAAACTCCCGTAAACATCGAAGCGACCGAGGGCGGAGTCCACGGAGCTGCGGTCACCGCATACGAGAACTTCACGTTGTCACGCGCGAACTGGTCGAGCACTGGGCTTGTATCGCGCTTGTAGCCGTAGGCTCCCAAGTGATCGGCGCGCAGGGTGTCTAGCATCAGCACCAGCACACTGCGCTTGGCGACGTTGGTGGACTGAAACCCACCGATAACGAGCGCCGTTACCACAGCTAGCGAAGCGATCAGGAGAGCTCGACGTTTGTTCATACTTCTTACCTACTTCCGTGAGGTTAGGGGCTTGAAAAAGGCCTTCGGAAGTATACCCGAAGGCTCGACCTTGAAACACCGGTCAGGGCAACAATTTAGGCTTGGTACCAGTCAGTAAGACCCTTTCGACCTGATAAGGCTTCGATTCGTAGTGATCAAGGGAGCTTAACCTTGCCCGCAGGCGCTCGCTCTCTCCCCGGGCTGCTCTTGTTTGATAAAAACTGCAAATTCGCGAAAAGGTCGCCCACTTTGCGCTTCACGGTATCGGTCCGGGGCACTGGCTGTTACCATGAAAGGGTGCGACGACAGCTCGTTTTCATCACGGTTGCAGCCCTCGTAGCTACCGGAGCGGCAAAGTTCGGTTGGGCTATGGGCTCCCCCCCGTTTGACACCGTACTGCGCAGCTCCCTGGGGGAAGAGACGCTTGATGCCATCAGAGGCGCCGGCTGTCTCAGCCGCACCGATTCGATCACGGTATCCTCAAGCTATCGCAGAAATCGTTCGCGGCGAGCGGTCGAGGGGATAAATATCACCACCGGTTTCTCGTTTCAGGCCCGTAACAGTAAGGGTGAATCAACGCTCATCGTCATCAGCCTGGGGCAGCGAACCGATTCTAACGGAAGGGTCTCGTCCACGAGGACGGTCGCTCAGCTTCTCGCCCAGGTGAACAGGGAGCTTGCCTCAAATCGGTTCTATCAGGGCGTCAAAAGAGTTCCTGGACCGGTCCAGATAACCTTTACCCCATCCGACTTGTTGGAGCGCTCGGTGCGACTGGCTCCGCCCGAGGGATTCTTCGTTGAGCTCTGCGGATAGTAGCCTCGCTCGGACCAGGCGGTAGCGCTCACTCGGCGCTCTACAGGTTGCCGACCTTTTCGAAGGGCTGTGAGACACCGAAGTTGAGGTCCTGGCGGCACGCCACGAAGCTCGGGTTGTCGAAACCTAACTTACCATACATAAGCTGCTGGCCCGAGTCAGCGACAACGAGCTTGCAGCCCGATTCCTCAAGGATGCAGTGCCCTGCTGCTGTGTCCCACTCCATCGTTCGGCCGAAACGGACGTAGAGGTCAGCCACTCCCTCAGCAACGCGACAGAACTTGATCGCCGAGCCGCAGTGAACGCGCTTCGCTATCCCGTGTGACGAGAGCCACCGGTCTCCCGCATCGGAACCATGCGACCGACTGACGGCGGCGACTAAGCTCTTAGTTGTGCGCGTGTTTCGGATCGGCTCAGCACTCTCGCCAACGATACGCAGCGCCCCACAGCCCTTAACGGCGCCGTACACCTCACCCGAAACTGGGATCGCGATAACACCAAGCACCGGCACACCACCGGACACGAGCGCTATGTTGACGGTGAACTCTCCGTTCTTGGCAAGAAACTCCTTGGTGCCATCGAGCGGGTCAACCAGCCAGAAGAGCGGTGCCGCCG
>CAZZJR010000050.1:15265-20460 GCA_964654585.1 uncultured Bdellovibrionales bacterium | reverse complement strand
AAGTACGTTGGGGAAGCGCGTCGGTAGGAATCGACGTCACCGCCGCGAGGCTGTGAAGCGCGGGCTAGGGCTTGTCATCACCAAAGCCCGCTAACCTCAAGCTCTCGCCGCGACGAGCATCCTCTTTAAGCCAGCGGAGGGCCCGGCCGACGGCTAAACGCACCGCTTCCGTGCAGAGCCCGATCCTCTCCGCAATCTCCTTATTGGTCAAACCTCTCTTGGCGTCTGAGCCCAACCCGAATCTCAAGCTTAGTATCAGCCGTTCGCGATCGGGAAGTTTGCGCAGCAGCGCACTTACCCGTTCGAAGTTCTCCCGTTCATCAAAGATCTGATTCGGTTCACTGTTCGAACGCTCAATGAGAGTTCGCCTCAGAGAGGTCACACTCCAGGCATGCGGATCCACGGGTAGGCCCTGCATGCAACCCAGCGCCATCGATCTGACGGCGGAGAATGTTGCTGAAGATACTTTGAACCTCTGCGCGGACAAATCAACATCAAGGGAGCTCAGCTCCTGCAAAGACATCCGTCGAAGCTGATTGAAGCATGCCCGCGCGTGGCTCGGCACAGGAACCTGCGCGGGGACGAAGGAGTTGGCTTTTATAATCGCGTCTTCAATCCACCAGGTAGCCGCCGTCGAAAAGCCCGTGCCGACCTCTGGATCCCAGCGTTCGACCGCTCTCAGGAGTCCGAAACGACTGGCTTGGTGGATATCATCTCGAGCGCTTCGGCATTTCTGCGCGGCGCAGCGCTTCGCCCAATTGTCAGCAAGCGGAAGATTGGCGGTAAACAGGTAGTCTCTTAGCTCCAGGTACGCGTCCCTGGCCTCGACGAGGTTTGCGACCTTGGACGCCACAAAACGCCAGTCCCCACCAAGCTCCGAACGAAGGATATCCTGTGTATCCGGCGTGCTATCAAGCCTCACCGACCGGGTTTCGCTAGTGCTAAGTTCCTGCAGTCGGGCCGCCCTCTCGGTGAGACCTGTGCAGAGTTCCAGCATCCGCTCTGGATTCCCTGGTAGGCGCGCAAGGCAGGAGCCTAGCGCAGTGTCGAATGAGAAACGGCTCACTGGGGGCAGACCACCGTCATCCCGGCTCGCGCGAGAGAGCACCTCCCGCACTTCGCTGGTGAGATCCCTGGCGGTGCGGGGATCGCTGCGCTGAGTGTAGACACTACTGCTCAGTTTAAGCTCGCCACGGTCACAGCGCTCGAGTGTGCGCAAACGCTCGTTCGCGGCGAACGGGAATGAGCAGAGGCGCGCCCAGAAAGAGTGTCTAAGCTTAAACATCTCTCGGGTGGCGGCTGCCATTTCGCCCCGCTCGAGAAGAGGTTGAGTTTTCTTCCTGCCGACACTTCTTGACCAAACTGCTCGCATCCCCCCTTCACGGATAGCTATGAGCCGAGCGATCTCCTCGATCGAACGCGACAGCTCCCGGACGATGTCTCGCTTCGCACAAGGAATCGAGTCCTCGCCGATTTTCTTTATTTCTCTGATAACTGACGAGGACCACCCCTTCGCCGTCTGGAAGGCAGATCGAATGGAGCGGCGGCCGGCAGGTGTCTCCGTCGTTAGAAGCTCGGCAACAGTAGGTAGAGACTCCAGGCTGCGGCGAGCGACGATGACGGCAGCTTGGAGTCCCTCAAGCTGGTCGTCCGGAGCATTCTCCTTATGGCTGGTCGCCCGCGGGGATACGCTTTTTTCAGTCTCTGATAACATACTCTTGGGTGCAAGGTATCGCACGCCGGCAGCGACTTGTCGAACGCTCAGTGGGAGGCCATCAAGCGCTCTTGAATTGAAGCCGGGCCGGCCTTCTGCCCCCTAGACCGATAGGCAAGTGTGCAAACTTCGCTAAACAGCTGCGGATGCGAAGAGCCGGCGGACGAATCTTCAATAGCTCGTTCGGGACCTTGATAGCACCGCCGAAAAAACTCGTTATATGAGCAATCGTGCCTCCAAGCCTGAGCCCCTGCAGCTCTGCGCGCACCTCCTTTTCCGCGCGGCTCATACAAGTTATAACAGCGGCATGCGAAGCATCTTCATTCAACCACCCCTAGAGTTGAGGCTTGAGGTTCCTGGCGACTCATTTATGCAGGGCCAAGAGGTTCCCTGCACCTTCAGTGTGAAGAACCACGGCTCAAGCCCGGTACTGCTCGAGCGCCCGACACTGCTGCTCTCGTTGGGGCAGTTCAAGAAGGTCAAAGCTAAAGACCAAAACGCCTTCGAGACACTCACCGTGGGCGAGGTTGAGCGGGGCAGCGAAGTGCCGGCAGGCGGCGAGCTCTCCTTTAGGCATAGATTCACCCTCGACAGAAACTCTCCCATCACCGACAAGTCCGTCTCACCGTTCATTCTCTTCGGCGTGTCGAGCGATCCTGCGACTCTCGGACAGTTGCTTCTTACCGTTGCCCCCCACCCCGAAATCCGCAGCGTGTTCGATTCTCTGACGACGGTTTTTAGCTTCGTGAACAAGGGCGAAACCTGGAAGGCAGGTGAGACGATCGCCAAGCTCAAAGCGCCGGACGCTAAGCGCTTCTCGATGCTTGAGGAGCTAAACCTCTCCTGCAAGTTCGATGGCGATGCGTTGTTGCTGACGTATTCCTTCACGGTGAAGAAGTTTGAGAACGTTATGGTCAAGGTCGCCGTTAAGCGCGGCAAGGCTGAAGTTTCGCAGCGATGGGAGCGCTCCGATTACATCTTCGGCGATGGCTTCGTGCGTCAGGAGTTCGTGGAGAAGATGGTGGACCAGGCTCTTTCAGTCGTAGCCTCCGGATTCTAGGGGAGCCTGCACGTTCATAGACCCGACCAACGTTGTCGTATACACCAATCCTCGCCGGCAGTGTCCCTACTGTCGACTTGCAGGGAGGCGCGTCGACAGAGTCGAAAGGAAGGCTAACCCCGAAACGTCGCGACAAGGAACCCAAATACGGTTAGAATAAAAAATGGACTCTTAGCGATTCGTCAACCAGCTCTGGTAGAAACAGCTCGCGACTCTCGACGCGCTCGCAGTCCCGGGTTTCTCCGTTTAAGGGGCACTCAATAGCGCCTCGTTGTGTTCTTTTCGGTGACCAGCAGTAGCTGGGGTGGCTGCGCTAGGGGCAACTCCGGCGTCCGCGGCCCTCCGACACTCCCATTCAATCGTGCACGAGAGACCCGTCCCTTCTGTCGGGCCCTATGTGCGGGAACAGGATCTTCGCTGCGACCACTTCTAGGCTGTCTGAATTCTCCGAGGAGCACCGTCTTGAAACCTTTTGATAACATCGGAGCAGCAATAAATCACGAGGGAGCGTGTTCACATGAATTTATCTAAAACAACTCGCGACGTTCTCGCGTCCGCAGGGCTAGCTCTGGCTACGGCGGGAGCGATTCCAGCTGTAGAAAGTGAGCCCGGGAATCCAAGACCCGGCCGCACCGTACCTACTCCCGGTCGTTGTTGGGAAGATGAGCTGCAACTTCGGCCACCAACAGCAGACCGGGCACTTGCCGCGAATGGTGAGCCCACGGCACCTCCCGTGGTTCCGGATACCGACCAGCAGCGACTTCACGAACTTCACCCGGGCCAGGAGCCTTCTGCAGGGGCGGAAGCCACGGGTTTAGTATTTAAAAAAGGGCAGGACGGGGCACTGGTATTCGATCGGAGAGAGTACTCCGCGAAGACGCCGCCGACCGATAACCCTATTGCTCCCGCTCCTGGGACAGGGGCATGCTTTACGCAACCAGACTCTCTCCACCCGGCAGCTAGCACTGCGCGGAGCTTCATCAACGAGGCGATAAGCATCCCTGGGCGCATGAATGACCCGCGGGTTTGGCTCACGGTCGGATTTGTTGCCGGTGTTGTGTATCAGCGATTGCGGTCAAGACATGGTTAGAGAGCGGAATCGACAAACTTTTCAGCCAGTCGAGAAAAGCTAACCAAGACCGTGTGTAGCTACGGACCCAGGCGGTCCTGAGACGACCCTCGCACTGTATTCGCCCGGTTGGTAGGACTATCACCGGGCGGTGGCACTTGCGTAAACACTTAGTAACTCCCCACGCCGCAACCGCTGCTGAGTGATGACACCAGCAGCTCTGATTCGTGCTCGGCCGCCTGCGCAGCCGGCTGCTTGATTTCAACCGTGCTACCATCGCGAGAATGAGAATGGATTAGTCCGAAAGTATCGACCAAGAGCAACGTATGAACCCCCAAAACACCCCGCATGATACATCCGGTGCAACTACGGACGCTAATCTGGCCAACCACGCAGCGGAATCCGCTATCTCGCCAGTCATCGGCCCTGCTCTACGGAGGGAGCAAAAAATCCGCAGTGCGGTGGGTCAGGAGCTCTACCACCTAGCGATTGAACTTGAAACCGGGTCAGGTGGACTCAGCGACGACATGGTCGCAAACAAGATCCTCCACCGAGCAGCATTTCTCGGTAGTGATGCGGCGGCAAACCTGCTCGCGCAACGCCTTCACTGCCGAAGGTACACTAGACACTGTCCCGTCTCTGATGAGCTGATTGCCGAACTAGCAAACCGGGGTAACGCTGAGTGTCAGTATGCGATCGGGTACGACCTCCTCCTTCTCCTCTGGATTGAGCCGGCATCTGTGGCGCAGGAGGCCGTGCTGAAGCGCGGACTCGACCTACTTGAATCGGCTGCAAATCAGGGGCACATCCAAGCCAAAACAGATTTAGGCCAGTGGTTACTGACCAGCCCCGCTGCCGTGATAGACGAGCCTCGTGCGTGCCGTCACCTAGCCGATGCCGCCGAGCTTGGCAGCGTCGAAGCTGCCACATCACTCGGGTTCCACCTTCGCGCACATGCACGCGACCAGGCTGACCTCGAGCGGGCCGAACGATACTTGCGAATGGCGGCGAGGGGCGGCTCGCGCAACGCGCAGGCTGAGCTTGCCATGAGCAGAGTAGCTGGAAAGACGGTCCCTAAGTAACGACATCAGAGGGTCGTCCATCTCCTATGAGGGCATACGCATTAGCGGTCGAAGACGGGCCCGGGGTGCCGGCCAAGGCCGCACGAGGCAGCAGGGCCGCGCTCTCCTAAAAAGCGGCCGCAACCGTTCCTTCGAAATCGGCACCAAGGGCTTCGCTTCGCCCCTTCGAGCGGACGCAGCGCACTGCCTGCATTCTTGGGGATAGGCACAGCGGCTCTTTTGGCTGTCAGGTGTATGCCCGAGTCCTGCCTCTTCCTCCCCTGAGCACTA
>CAZZJR010000050.1:9683-15165 GCA_964654585.1 uncultured Bdellovibrionales bacterium | reverse complement strand
TTGAACGCAGCCCTCTTATCGGCGGGCACACCCAACCCATGCTCGATGGCAAGTCCGTGCGCGCGCATGGCGGGTGGGTACTTATTCTTGGCCTCTCTCCTCAAGATCGAGAGAGAGTCTGAATCGCCTCTGGGAAAGGCCCACCCCGACTCCCTCGTGATTGCAAGCTCGACTAGTGCAGTGCGCGAGCCTCTGTCCGCTGCCATGCGCAGGTAGTGAGATGCCAGCTTAATCCGCTCGGGCGGCTGCCCATAGGAATTTAGAAAGAAGCCAAGGGTCTCCGCTGCCTCGAGATTTCCGCTCTCGGCGGCCTGTACCAGGTACCGCATGCCTCGGGATTCGTCCTTAACGCAGGGTTGCTCGAAGAGAAGAATCCTTCCCAGATCAACCTGTGCGTCGGAATAGTTCTGGTCTGCCGCTTTGGTGAGCAGCCCTAATGCTCGCTTTAGCTCATCCGAGGCTGTCCTGGTGGTGTCGATGCTCCAGCTGTCGTACTGTAGGCGGCCCAGCACGTACTGGCACGGGGCGTTCCCGCGGTCCGCCAAAGCCTCAATTAGCTCGAACGAGACATCACAGGGATCGTCGTAGACCGAACACAGCGCTTTCTCTGCCAGGAGCTGCGCAGCCTCCTCACTGCCGCACCACGCCGCGCGGTGCAATATTTGGTTAGCAACCTCCCAGTCTTTGTCCACTCCGTTGCCGGTTTGGTAGTCCATCGAGAGCTCGTAGAGCATTCGTGCCATCTCTTTTGGGTCGACCTGCTCAGGAGTCAGGCTAGCACTTATGCGAGAGCCAGCGCGGGGCCCCGCATTCTCTTCCTGAGTATTCTCGGCTTCGAGCTTCTGCGAGTCCTTGCGTGGGCGATTATCAGGAATCATAGGCTGTCATCTCCTTCTATTTGGCTGCCGCGTTCCGGCCTGTGAGATACGTACTCTGTTTTCCTGCTATGGCAGGCCGGAGTTAACGTCGGAGCGGGGTTCAGAAGAGAAGAGGGTCCTCGTTGCTGCATTCGGGCTGCTAGAGCGGTTCCAGGACTGCCCCCCCCCCACTGGGGTTGCATCGTTGTTCACGCATCTGCCAAGAGTTAAAGCCCTATGGGACGTGAGGATTACACTTGAGTCGCCTGACCCGCGGGGCCGGAGCTCTCCAATTTCTCCATTGCGCGCAAACGTTCTCAGAGTACACACTCAATTGGTAGCCGCTGTACCAACAGCATTAGGTGTGGAGCATCACCATGGCCCGCAGAAGCAGCCGATTCGACCCGATGAGCACTGAGCCCTTTCGCCTCAGCCGCTCTAAGATCGATCTGTACATGAAGTGCAAGCGCTGCTTTTACCTCGATCGTCGCCACGGCATCGGTCAGCCTCCAAGCCCCCCGTTTAGCCTTAACAACGCAGTCGACGAGCTTTTGAAGCGTGAGTTTGACTGTTACCGGGAAATGCAGAAGCCTCACCCCCTACTGGTCGAGAATGGGATAGACGCCGTGCCCTTTAAGCACAAGGAGATAGAGGTGTGGCGCGACGCGCTGCACAAGGGAATTTCGGCTCCGCTGCGAGGGACAACACTACTCATAACCGGGGGTATCGACGACGTATGGGTTAATTCAAGCGGAGAGCTCATAATCGCCGACTACAAGGCAACCTCGAAAAACGAGGAGGTGAGTCTCGACGCAGATTGGCAGATTGCCTACAAGCGCCAGGTTGAGATCTACCAGTGGCTCTTTAGACAGAACGGCTTCAAGGTTCACAACACCGCTTACTTTGTTTACTGCAACGGAGATAAGTCGGGGGCATCTTTCGATGCCCGGCTAGACTTCTCTGTCAAGCTTCTCCCCTACGCCGGGACGACCGATTGGATTGAACCCGCACTGCATGAGCTACATTCTTGTCTCTTGTCCGACACATTGCCAGTGCCCAGAGAGGGATGCTCCCACTGCTCGTATCGACAGAAAGCTGCTGCGATCGAACGCTGGTCGGCCAGCTAGCCCCGCCACAAAGCTGTTTTGTTCTCCTCTAGCTGTTAGCAGACCGTTTGGTCCCCGAGCTCTCAGGTTCGTCAGAGTCAGAGAGCTCAGCATCCTGGCTCTCGATGCTTTTCAGAATCGCTGTTAGCTCGCTCAATTCGGATACCCTCTGGCCGTTCCAGTGAACCTCAATGTTGCCCCCAGTAATGAGGCTCTTGTTCACTGACAGAGCGACAGGACCGGGCCTCTTGCGGTTCGGGTTCGTAATTCTGAAAAGGCGCTTGGCGTACAATCCCCCTCCCGGGGTAGCCCCGAACATCTCGCCGATCCAGGCTGGACCCTTGCTCAGCGCGTAGTCCAAAGAGGCTGCCAAGCTCCCGCGAGAGCCTATCAGACAATAATCGACGCCCGAGCTTATCTCAGACATAGCAAAGCGCAGAAACGCCGAGCAGACTGCTCTCACGCCGGAAGTCCATTGGAAACTTCCGTAGCGGGTGAATGCCCCTGAAGTCTTTCCGCGGATTACCACCAACGGCTCTGTTGAGCCTGCCGCCCGGAACTCAGACCGTACGAGCTCAAGCCTCTCCATCCCCTCAAAGTACATGATTAAACTGTTTCCTTGCATGCTAGACCCTCCTAGGCCAATCAAGCGTTAGCGCATGCACTATCGCTCTCTTTTGCCTCGGAGACCGTCGGATGCGATTTCAGCAGAGGAATCCGATTTCGTTTCCACCCAGACCAGGCTTTGCGGTCACTCTGGGGAAATCACAAGACGGTTGAGGTGCATCACATCATCTCGAACCAGCTCAAGGACGGTCGATGGCGATATACTGAGCACGTACCTCCCTAGGCTCAAGACTCGCCTCGCCAGCTCCGGCGAGGGGATTCCCGGGAAGCGACGGACAAGGGTCTCACCCTGCCAGCTATCTTCCTGCTCTGAATGCCAAGTCTGAGCCGCATAGTAGCGCGACGCGGGAGCAGCGATCACAATCTCAATCGTCTCCGGCTTTGCTCCAGACCAGATACCGTACCCCTCAAGCCAGTACTCCTTTGAGGCCTTCTCTGCGGCGACCGACTCCGACTTTGGGGGCAGCTGCTCGATGTCTCGCACTTCCCTCAGAAAGGAAACGTTCAGAACAATTCGGCGTCGCTGACAGTCGTCAAACAGAGCGTACAGTATACCGTCCGAGTAATGGAGCCGCTCGAATGTGCCCACATACTCGCGGTCCTCATCGTGGCGCCACGGACTTCGGTACCGGACGGTTACCGGCTGGCCGCGATGACACAGAGAAAGCAGTCGAAGAAGGTCGACGTCCGCAAGCTTCGCAATCGAGGTTGTCTCAGAAGAGAACTTTTTCCGCAGGTGCTCAAGGTCGTGGTCAATATCGGACCGTCCGATAGTCAGCTGCGCCCAGAGCGAGGAGATCGCGTGCTGAAGGCCCGTGTCGTCCACAAGGGTTGCAAGCTCGCTCAGCAGCACCATGGCGACAAGCTCATCGCGGCCTGGCGGAAGAAGTGCGAAGGCGTATTCTGGGTTCGTGAGGTAGTAGCCCCTATTTGACTCGTCGTACTCGATCGGTACCCCGAACTCGTAGCGCAGGCGGTCGATAGTCCGTACCGCGGTGCTTCGCGAGCAACCGCACGACTCCGCGAGAGTAAAAGCATTGGGGAAAGAGTTTCTCTTGAGCTCGGCCTGGAACGTGAGCGCGCGCCTTAGGAACGTAGATGTATCCATACCCCTCCGAGGGGGGCCGTTGCGTGTACGCCCACGCGGTCGGGCTCCCTTCTGTAAAGTATGGGGCATTTGAGATTTACCTGGCGACAGACGTTTTCAAGGACGTCCAGCAAGTATCTCGGCTAAGGTATTGATACAACGATGTGTGCCAAGATGTGACACAGGTCTGTCTGCTTCGGTCTTAGAGATTGACGACCCTCTGTCCCCTACCTGGGGCCTGAGCAGATGAAGAAGAGCTCCTCGGTCTGGTGCGTTGGACGACCCCGATCGGGGTCGAGCAGCGTCACCCGACGAAAGAGCCTCGCAAGCTCCCTGACGATCTTTGGATTCGGCACAACGAGCTCCGATAGAGTCATCTGGTGCCGCTTGAACGTGTCGCGCATCGTCTCTCGGAAGAGTGTCAGATCGACCTGGTAGCGCCACCGTCTGAGCCGCTTGACCGATACGGTAGAGAAGGCGCCGTGGTGAAAATCAACTGTAACTGGGTCGCGTCTGTACATCTCCATCTTATATTCTGTGTTTACATCGAAGATGAAGATTCCAGCCGCGTTTAGGTGTGCGTGGGCATTCTCAAAAACCCGACGCCAGTCGCTAAAAGAGGTTACATGGTTAATTGTGTCGAACGGGCAAACGACTGCGTCGAAGCGGTTCGGAAGGGAAAACTTGGATATATCTCCAAATATCAGCTTTGAACGGGGCGCCTTGTGACGAGCCAAACGCAGCATGGAACGCGAATTGTCTATGCCTGTCGTAGCGTATCGCCGGGACAGCTCCTTAAGCATCGTCCCCGAGCCGCACCCCAACTCAAGGACAGAGCGCGCACGAGGGGCGTGTTGCCGTATGAGACGGGTCAGGAGCCGTGCAACCTCAGAGCGGTCGCCGATGACTTGGTCGTAGTAGGTAGCGAAAGGGTCGTAGTGAGACACGGGCGGTCCGTTGTTTTCAGCTGTTATACCCGCCTGATGCGCCCGTAGAAATCCCCTCTCGACCGTCCCGAGTCGGTCTTTCCCTGTCGGCCTAACGTGCGCATGACCCCGGACCCTCATTTTGGCTCGGCCGGCTGTCATAGTGAGGGGGCTGCGGCTCCGGCTAAGACACGGTTTTTACCTTTTCAAGCACCGCAGAGCAGGGTAAACCGGTGCGGTATCAAGCTGACTGGGCTTCACCAGAACAGCCCTCACCAAGGGAGATTACTATGGCTTTACTTCGTTCGTTAGCTCTCGTGCTCGTCGCGGTCGTCGCGAGCAACGCGTTCCCTGCCTACGCTATCCCGAACTGCCGCGCCTGTCCGTACTCCTGCAACGATTTGGGGCTCGGGAAGAAGGATTGTAGCTTTCAGAGCGAGACAGCCGGTGTTTGCTGCGTAGACCTCTCGCAGAAGGGGCTCGCTGTTGCGGAGGCGCAGCAGCAGGTGCTCAACCAGCGTCCAAGCGCAGGCCAGGACCGCTGCCCTGCGGGATTCGTTCGGAGTGAGCAGAAGTGCACCGACCAGGAGCGCAGGAATGGCTGCAAAGATATGCGGCTACCGAGTGGTCTTGGATGCGTCAGGCGATAGGAATTTCGCCACACTCGTCGTTCAAGAGGCGCCGGACGGCGCCTCTTTTTTTGCGCAAAGCGAGAGGCCGTTCTGAGCTGGGCCTAAAGCTCAATGTCCGGTCGGGCCGGACGCTCGGCATAGACCCCCGCGCTGCGGCTCGCTGCGGCGTTCCATAGGTCTATGGGGTCACTGATAGTGCCATCGAGAGCAAGCTCAGCCGCCACACGCACGATCCAGGGCTGCCACT
>CAZZJR010000050.1:0-9583 GCA_964654585.1 uncultured Bdellovibrionales bacterium | reverse complement strand
GCACAGCTGGCGAGTGGCCACAGTAACTATAGTTGTCGTAAGCACGAGGTCATTGACAGCCCCCTCGAGTCGCTTGAACACCTGCCGCAGCGACTCGCGCCCCACTGTGGGCACTCGTCCTGTAACAATCCTTGCGAGTAGAGCAAGCCCAGCCTTGCTTGGCGCGCTATCGAGCACCACTAGCCAGGGATTTTTCTCAGAGTGCCTTCGCGCAAACCATCCCCGCGCCAGATCGACTACCTCGGGCGCGCGCATGCTCGCGACATCTGTGAGTGGTAGGAGCTTCAGGGCTGCCGCCGCCGCAAAGTCACCCCCCCCGGGCGCGTAGCGCGCCGCTAAACCCAGGAGCCGGGGCTCCATACGCGAGTCCATCTGCGCGATTGACGGGGCATGCTGAAGGGCGCACCGGACGATTTTGGCGGCAGCCGTAACGGCAGCCGTAGAATTCTTCAGCCCGGGACTCTCCAGGGATGCCAAGGCAAGCTCGATCACTGGTTTCTCTGTTGCTGACCGCGCAACGCTGCGCAGCAGGTAGGCACGTCGAGCACCACTCGCGAAGAGCGAGGGCTCCTCGATAACAGCCGCTGCGACGTCACTTCGCAAGGTGGGCTCGCGCCGTAGGGCCTCCCGCAGGAGCGCCATCGCAGGGCGAGCCCCTCTCGAGATCGCCCGTAGCACCTCGCGCGTTCGGTCAGCGTGAGGCAAGGATGAAGTTTGGACAGCCGCTGCCGCTACGTTGCGCTGTTGCGGTACAATCGTCTCTCGGGAGCCGACCTCAGGGATAAATTGGTACATGAACATAGGGTTACCGCAGGGAACAACACCGCACCTCAATCGTACGAGGAACGCCCCGCTTTCTCCCGCAATTCCAGGATCGATTCAAGTTTGAGTGTTACCCGTGCCGTAAGATCGCGACAGCGACCTGCAGCTCCGCACCAAAAGCGCACAGTAAGACGTGCTCGAACCTGTTCGTGAGTCCCCTCTTTTGGGCGTCTTCCAAGCCCAGGAAGCAGGCCGCGCCCGAGATATTACCGATACGCGTAATGCCATCTCGGTACAGCTGGTCCTCGCGGATGCCAAGGTTCGGCACAAGCTCGTTCAGCATTCGGATATTGGCTTGGTGCGGAATGATGTAGCAGTCGTCGAACGTTGCGAAACCGGTCAGGTGCTTGACCCTCGGAGCGATGCGGGTGCCGAATTCAAATACACCCCTACCTCGCATGTGGAGCAGTGTCGCCGAGCGAGGAACACCCGGGTCGAGCGCGAGACAATTCGGAAGGTTGATGACATCTACGCTCTCTCCAGCGTACGTCTCCGAGCTAACACGCTCTACGACAAAGCCTCTCGATGCGGCGGGATCATTAGTCACTACGGCCGCTGAGACCCCGTCACTAAAGAGAATAGCAGTCTTCCAGCTCTCTTTGTCGAGCATTCGGCTCGTGTGGTCCCCCGCAACGACGAGATAGTACGACGTCTTTCCCGCTACAGAGTCCGCTACGCACTGGTTGTAGGCGGCCTGAAGTGCTTGAACACCGCCGGCGCATCCCATTCCGATATTTATCGCCATGACGTGAGTAATATCGAGCTTCTGCGCAACCAACGGAGCGAGCGAAGGAATGAGGTAATCAGTGGTGGGATTACACGATGTGAAAATGCCGTTCACCCGAGAGAGCGGCACTTCGGCTCGCTGCAGCGCATCGATGCATGCTTCGCGGCTAAGGATGACAAGGTCTTCATGCTCGGCGATACGGTGCAGACGCGACACTCCCGAGAGCGCTGCTATAGTCCCCGGATCACGCTTGAAGTGCTGTTCAATCGACTCTGCTTCGATGACGGTCGAGCCCAGCCTGTGGGCGAGACCGATTATACGGATCTGCATGACAACGCCTGGTAAGTAAGTGGCCAGGGTGGAGCCTACACCAGGAGGGACCGAAAGGCACCCTCAGCAAGCCACTTAACAACCTTCTAACCCCCTGAAAGGAGGCGTTATGAGTTCACAACGCACCCATCTGGAAGAAAGCTCGATGACGAGGGGACCAGAAGGCGTCTGGCAGCGTCAGCGGCTGCACGACCGGAGATGCGAGCCATGGCGCCCGAGTCGCTTTCCAGACACGAGAGAGGGCTTAACCTCCCGGTCCACGTCCAGGCGTCGTCGACCACCACGAGCGGCGAAACTTCATCGGCCGTGTACTCAATCTTACCGCCCACTTGCGCGATGAGGTCGAGCGATACTTCATACTCATCCCGAGACGGGCACACTCCCACCGTGAATTGAGGCACGACAACTTTCCAGGAAAGCCTCTCTGCTCGAGTCGCAACTGCGTTCGCGACAACCTTTACGAGCGCTGTTGAGAGCGACGGGGCTACCATCAGGCACGACCCCGATGCCCGGCGGAGGTCGTCGATAAGGGCCGACAGGAACATGGCGCGAGTGTGGAGCTCAAGCTGCGAGCGCCCCACTCGGTCCGCGGCCTGAGGAAGGAGCTCGGCCGCATCGACAACGGCTTCCTGCGCCTCAAGCTTCGCGAGGATGTCGTAAAGGACATGCCCCGGCGCGAGGGTGAGTCTGAGGTGCGCTAGGTCTGCCAAAATAATGAGCTGCTCCTTTGCGCGGCTCAGAGCGACATTGAGTAGCCGCGCCCCGGTATCACGTCTCGACGTCCCTCCCAAGAAGCTTCCGAGCCGGTGCGGGGCGCTCTCGGTCAAGTCAAGCACGACGACCGGCCTCTCGCTCCCTTGAAAACGATGTACAGTCCCGATCGCAACGTCTGTGCCAGCCTCTTCGTTTACCAGCTCTCGCAAGAGAGCAACCTGTGGTCTGTAGGGGGCGACAATCCCAACAGAACTGTCATGAAGTCCGGACCCGACCGCCGATACGAGTTCTCTCCACAGCTCCCGCGCGAACGCCGCATGGACCAAATTGGCTTTTGAGCGACCGACCAAGAGCCCACGTGGAGCGAGGTGAGAGGTGTCCACCAGAACCACCGGACGGGCACTGAGCGGAGCGAGAGTGCCCGGGTACTCGAGTGCTAACTTTGGCTCGTACGCGGAACTAAGCGATCCTGAGTAAAAAGCGGAACTAAACACCCGAGCGACCTCTTCACGACACCGGAACTGCGTGCCCAACGAAAAGAAGGCGTGCGGCAGCTCATTGCGCTCGAGCGCGTCGACAATCCCTGAAGCCTCGAAGATATCGCGCGCATACCACTCGCGGACAATGGGAGCGGTGGAGAGGGCAATGGGCGGGAGCTGGCGGAAGTCACCAGCGACAATCACCTGAGTTTCGGCCAATCCTGCCAGGAGGTACACGACCGGCAACGCCAGCATCGACGCCTCTTCGATGACCACCAGGTCGAATCCGCTGAGCTGCTCCGGAGTCATAATTGCGCGGGTAGCTGTGGTTGCCACAACTCGGGCGTTTCCAAGGACGCCCCGACGCACCTCGCGCAGCACCTCCTCAAGCCTCGCCACCGCTGTGGCAAGCTCAGCGTCTTCCACTTTTGCATCAGATAGCTCTGCAACAAGCCGGCTGCGCTCAGTAGTTCCGAGCGCTATTGCGATCTTTTTTAGGCCGCTCTGGACAAGCTCTACCTCGGCTTCGAGGTCAGCCGTCTCATCGACGAGCACTTCTTCAACCGTGCCCGCCCCGAGGAACACCCTCCTAAGGGTTGCAAAGAGCCCTGGCCGAGCCACCCGCTTCTTCGCCTTAAGCTCTAGGAGCTTTGACTGAAGCGACTCCTCTGATCGAACCAACACGGCCGAGGTTTCCATTTGGGCGATCTTTTCTCTGAGCCTCGCATGGTCGGCGCGCATCGCCTCCAACCGTTTTGAGGTCTTCTCTTGTGCCCGCGAGAGAACCGATTCGAGCTCTATCTGGCTACCGAAGGATGCCGAGAGATCGTCACGGGAGATCGCGCCCAGCCGAATGACTGCACCCTCAGGAATAGCGAGCCTGGCGCGCCCAGAGATCCGTTTGCACAACGCCTCAAGCAGCGAATCGACTGCCTCGTTAGTGTGAGAGACAAGAAGCGTGCGTCGATTACTGGCGAAAGCACCATGGGCGATGGCAGCGAGCGTTACCGATTTGCCAGTGCCGGGCGGCCCCCAGAGGAAGCCTGCTTCGAGAGCAGATAGACCCGCCGCTGCCTGCTGCTGCTCGTCCGAGAGCCCCTCGAAGGGCGGTAGTGCTCCGAGCCTGGGGTTCGGGTCGAGTTGCTTGTATTCAAAAAGCTTCGCGGCCAATTCAGCGTTGAAGGGCCTCTGTAGAGACTCAAGCTCTCTAAGCCGTTGGCACAGATTCTCAGCGAGCGCAGGTCCGTCGAGACAAAGAACAGCTTCCGGAAGATCGCTCCCGAGGTCGCTCGTCAACACAATCTCCAGCGAGAGACCAGATTTTCTCTGGAGCGCAGCCGGATAGCGACGCCCGTGCAGCAGCAGGCTCGGCGATGACTCGTCGTTGATCGGTATCTTAGTGCGAGTCTCGAAGCGATAGAGGTACCGTCCCGGCGTTCCCGACACCCTTTCGCCTTGGGTCAGCCGGTACTTACGGGGCAACGGGGCGTGTTCGCGCCCCTCGACTTCAGACGATTCTATGAACCGCCGGACGAGGTCGGACGGTGCCGTTTCTGCCATTCCGGAACGGACTCTAGCATGGCCGAGACTTTTTGTGCTCACCAAAAAGCGACGCTTGCTTGTTAGATTTCACAGAAGCTCTCATTAGAACCCTACAAGGCACGAAACTTCCGCCCCAGCCCCGGCGAACGAATAAGGCATGAGTATGCCAAGGGAAAAACTAGAGCGGCAGGGGGTCCGGGCCCTCTCAGACGAAGAGCTTATGGCTGTGATGCTGGGCAGCGGAGTGCAGGGGAACCCCGTGGGCGCCATAGCGCAGAGGCTCCTCCCCGCCATCGACCAGGCCGGGCCGGAGGTGTCTTACTCGGCACTTGAGAAGGTTGCCGGAGTGGGCCGCTCAAAGGCGATGATGCTCGCTGCTTCATTTGAGTTCTCAAGGCGCAGAATTCGCCCTGAGGGGATTCGCATTTTGAGCGCGCGGGACGTTCCCCCCCTACTACAACACCTCTGTGACCGGAGGCAGGAGCACGTCGTAGCCATATCTCTCAGTGGCGCTCACGAGGTGATTCAGGTCAGGACCGTAAGCATCGGCCTCTTGGCGAGCTGTCCGGTCCACCCACGAGAGGTCTTCGTCGGTGCGATACGGGACCATGCCTATTCGGTAATCCTTGCGCACAACCACCCGAGCGGAGATCCCAAGCCGAGTGAGGAGGATAGAAAGGTTACGCTTCAGCTCAAGGAAGCTGCGGCAACGCTGGGGATGCGGCTGCTCGACCATATTATTTTTGCGAAGCGAGGCTACTACAGCTTCCAGGAGGCAGGGCTTCTGTAGGCTCAACGTCGGCGACTGCCACAGACTCGCGTAGGCGCGGGTCGAGTGGGCTCACCTGCCGAAGCTCGGTATCAAGCTCAGAGATCTCGGCCGCGTCATCCTTCTCGCCGACACCGAGCTCGGCTAAGCGCCGAAAGGATGCGCGGATGTTTTGCTGCTTTGCGGCAACTCCGTTGAACGCCTTGACGGTGCCCTCAAGGCGCTTGCCAACCTCCCCTACACCCTCAAGGAAGCCCATCAGGCGCTCATGCAGGGTGCGGGCTGCCTGCTGGATTCTCTGCGCGTTCTCGGTCGCTGTTACGTGCGTCCAGCCTGCCGCAACCGCGCGCAGGAACGCCAGGAGGCTAAGCGGTGTGGTCAAGAGCACGCGGTTTTGTTCGGCGAAAATCAGTAGCTCCGTGTCGTTCTCGAGCGCGGCGTAAAACAGGCTCTCGTTCGGAAGGAATACGATGGTGTGACTGAACACCTCACCGTGCTCCTTAATCGACGGGTAATCGCGCCTTCCCATCTCTCGAATATGCGCCCGCAGGGCCGACGAGTGCTGCCGCATCCACTCAAGCCTCGCTTGCGGGTCGGTGGCTTCTAGCGCTTTCGTGTAGGCGGCACCCGGAGCCTTTACATCAATCATCACGCTCAGGCCGTTCGGGAGCTGCACCCGCATGTCCGGTCGCTGCTGCTTCCCTTGCGCCGATGCGCTCTCCTCAAGGAAGAAGTCAACGTGCTCAGTCATTCCGGCGGACTCGACGATCCGTTGCAGCTGAAGCTGCCCCCAATCGCCTCGCACCCGGGAGTTCGTAAGGACGCTTCGAAGCCGATTAGCTTCGCTACCAACGTCCTGGCTCACCTTGGCTAGCCCCATAAGCTGCCCCTTTATTTCAGCGTCGGCAGCAGCGCGGTTGCGCTGCATCTCCTGAACGCAGCGGTCGAAGTCCCCTAGCTGCTTCGCGATCGCCCCACCGATCTGCTCAAGCGCCATCTGTCCAGCAACTGTCTGCTGCTTCGACTCAAGCTGCGCGCGGGATAAAAACGCGCTTGTGCTCTCTTGAAAACGGGCCAGAAGGTCTTGGGTGGACTTCTCAAGCGCCTGATACGAGATCGCGCGAAACTGCTCCGTCATCCCCTGCTTCGTCTCGGTGATGAGCCTTACCTGCTCAGCGAAGTGAACCTCCTTCTGCGCCAACGCCTCAGTGGCGCGGGAGAGCTCCTCGCGAGTCGCCGTGAATCGCTCCTGCGCCGCACAGAGCTGCTCCTCAAGCAGAGCGCATCGCTCTTGTTGAAATGCGGCGGCGCTTGCTGCCGCAACGCCCTCCGCTCGGTGTATCCGCCGAAAGAAGAGTGCGCCCACGCCGAGTCCCGCGAAGAATGAAACGACGCATAACACGACACTTGAATATTCCAAGAGGCCTCCCCTATCGCTCTGCTCGTCCCCTTACAGCACCGAATCAAACCGACTGAATCTCGGCCGAATCCGCATGGGCCTTGAGGACTTCCTGAGCCCGAAAGCTACAAGCGGCTTAAAGCTAGGATGCAGAACCTGGCGCAGAGCACCGGAAAGGTCTTGTGAGCCCTGCTTTTCTAAAATACTCTCAGGCGGTTATGGCTTTTAGCATCGCCTTAGAATCGCCCTCGAACGGTCCCGTGCGGCTCCTACGCCTCGTCCCCGTCGGGACCGTAGGCGCGGTGGATACTGCAGTCGCCACGGAAGAGGTGCGAAAACGCGAAGCGGGTTCTGGGCCCCTAACGATAGACGCCTCAGGCGTTAGCAGTTGGGACTCCTTCGCTATTAGCTCGCTCTTTAAGCTCGGCAAGACGCTGCAGTCGCTGCAGGTGCCGTTCGAGCTACAGGGGCTCCCTAGCGAGGCGCGAGGTCTCCTCGCCCTGGCGGCTTCTGTCCCCGAGCGGAAAGGCGCAAGGCGCTCGGAGGTCAAGCTGCACTTCCTTGAGCGGCTCGGTCGCGGCACAGTCGAACTGTACCAGGGCTTCCTCTCCTGGTGTGATTTCATCGGAGAGCTAGCGGTCTCGCTCGTGAGAGCCGCCCGCGGGAAGGCGCGGATTCCGATGAGAGACGTTTGGCTCACGATGGACGAGTGCGGCCCCTCAGCACTTCCGATCGTAACACTGATTAGCGTTCTGGTCGGAGTAATTCTTGGCTTTATCGGCGCGCAGCAGCTTCGGCAGTTTGGCGCCGAGATCTACGTTGCAAACCTCGTCGGAATCGCGATGGTGCGCGAGATGGGGGCGATTATGGCGGGCATCATCATGGCCGGGCGCACGGGCGCGGCCTTCGCGGCGCAGCTTGGGACGATGCAAGTCAACGAGGAGATCGACGCCTTGAAGACCTTCGGATTCTCGCCGATGGAGTACCTGGTGGTGCCGCGCATGGTTGCGCTGATAGTAATGATGCCGCTACTGGCACTCTACGCAGATGTACTCGGCATGGCTGGCGGAGCGCTGATATCCGCGCTGGCGCTAGACATCTCTCTTGAGCGCTACGTGCAGCAGCTCTTCACCGGTGTCTTCCTGAAAGACATACTTATTGGCGTTGCGAAGTCGTGTGTCTTCGGGATTCTGATCGCGACTGCCGGCTGCCTGTGCGGCATGAGGTGCGGCCGTAGCGCTTCTGCGGTCGGACTCGCCGTTACCTCCGCCGTGGTGTCAGGCATCGTGGCGATCGTGATATCAGACGCGGTGTTCGCTGCAATCTGTGAGGCGCTAAAGATCTAATGGCGAGGAGCGACGCACACATTGTTGTAGAGGGGCTTACCATGAAGTACGGGAGCTTTCTGATTCAGCGCGATCTCTCGTTTGAGATTAAGCGGGGCGATGTCTTTGTCATCATGGGCGGGAGCGGTTGCGGAAAGAGCACCCTGCTCAAGCACTTAATTGGGCTGAACCGCCCGGCGGCGGGCCGAGTTCTGTACAGCGGGGAGAGCTTCTGGGACGCATCCTCAGCCCAGCGCGACACGCTGCTGCGCCGCATGGGGATCCTGTACCAGAAGGGCGCCCTTTGGACCTCAATGACACTCGCCGAGAATGTCTCGATGCCCCTTCGGCAGTACACTAAGCTCTCTGAGGCTCAAATTCGGGACATCGCGGAGTACAAGCTCGCGCTCGTAGGCCTCTCAGGATTCGAGGAGTACTACCCGTCTGAGATCTCAGGCGGCATGCAGAAGCGGGCAGGTCTCGCACGGGCGATGGCTCTTGACCCAGAGGTGCTCTTCTTCGACGAGCCCTCCGCGGGGCTAGACCCTGTGAGCTCTAAGCTGCTAGACGACCTCATTATTGAGCTTAACCAGAGCACTGGCGCAACCATCGTCGTCGTGACCCACGAGCTTCCGAGCATCTTCGCCATTGCAAAGAGCTCGGTATTCCTGGACGCCGACACAAAGACGATGATCGCTTTCGGTCCGCCCAAGGAGCTGCTAGAGAAGTCAAACGATCCGAAAGTAATCGAGTTTCTAACCCGTGGAGAGAGGCAGTCGCGTGCGGCATAGCAGGCGACCTCAGAGTTGATGAGCAAGGAACCGCGCTACAGGTCAATTGGGATCTTCGTTATCGGCGCTGTCGCGCTTGCTGCGGCGTGCCTCATCTTCTTCGGTCGCTCAAAGTTCTTCGACCGCTCGTACGTGTTCAGGTGCTACTTTTCGGGCTCAGTGAAGGGGCTCGTGCCTGGGGCTCCCGTGCGGTTCCGTGGTGCCCAGGTTGGCAGCGTAAAGGATGTTTCGATCGTCTACGACCGAAGCACTGACGCTCTCAAGATTCCGGTGCTGATTGAGCTCTATCAAGCATCGGTCAAAGGCATCTCTCCCGACCCGGACGGCAGCGTCACAGAAGTTGCTCTCGTAGAACGACTTATCAAGCGCGGGCTGCGTGCACAGCTATCTTTGGACAGCATCGTTACCGGGCAGCTCTACGTGCAGCTCGATTTCATGCCTTCGGTCCCGATCGTCCTCAATGACGAGGATGACGACCACTACCCGGAGCTACCAACTGCCCCCTCACCGCTGGACAAGATCCAGATGACACTCGAAACCCTTCCAATTAACGAGATTGTGAACCGGACGGTGCACATTCTCCAGAAAGTAGATGAATTCGTGAGTTCTGACAGCTTCACGCAAGGATTCGAAAATATCAGCTCGATGGCGGCGGAGCTTAGGGAGTTGGCAGAGCACATCGACC
>CAZZJR010000049.1:0-20473 GCA_964654585.1 uncultured Bdellovibrionales bacterium | reverse complement strand
TCTACACGGCCCTCGGTGTCGAGGAGCTTCTGCTTGCCGGTGTAGTACGGGTGGCACTGAGAGCACACTCCAACGCGGATCTCAGAAATGGTTGCGCCGGTAACGAAGGTGCTTCCGCAGCCTCCGCAATAAACCGTGGCGTCATAGTAGGTTGGGTGGATGTTCTCTTTCATAGCGGCGGAAGGGTACTGTACCGGCTGATCCCTGTCAACTTTCGGCCCAGGCCTGAAAAGCCTTGAGAAAATCGGCAGGTGGCTCCATTCCCCGGCGGCTATTGATATCCATAAAGACAGATTCGATCACCAGTTCTACCGCGGGCTTGCCACGCTCATTGAGCAGGGTCTGGTGCATGACGAGGGTCCGGTCCCGGACCTCTGCCCGATCGCAGGTCACCGTGGCCTCCCCGCGCTTGATCTCGCGCTTGTATGAGGCGGTGACCTTGGTAATAACGAGCGCCTTCCCCTCCTCTAGCAGCTTCTCATTCGGGAAGCCTATGTGCGAGAGGAGCGCACAGCGCGCCTGCTCGAAAAGCGAGAGGCTGCGGCCGTGGTGAACGTGGTTGTACACCGGCTCAACCCAAGAATCATCGATGGTGACGTTGATTGAGAACATGCGCCGCTCCTGCTTCATCATGCTGGCCCACCGTGAGCTGCCTGTCAAATACAGCCCCGCGAAACCGGCATGCGAAAGGGAGGCAATCGTGCTTTGATGCACGTGCAATTAAACGACAGCCTAAACGGCGAGGCACGAAACATGAAGACGCTCTACCCATCCCGCGTAGCAAAGGCTCTCAAGCTTCTCAAGTCCTCGGACCGTCGCGAGGCTCTTGTGGTCTCAAGCAACCCGCTGCCAGTTCGGTCGCGCGACACCCACTTTCCGTACCGGCAGAACAGCGACCTCTACTACTTTACGGGCAGCCAGGCCGAGCACATCACGCTCCTGCTTCGCCCGTACGCGAAAGAGCCTGTAGTGCTGCTGGTTCCCCCTGAAGACAAGGTAAAAGCCGTCTGGGACGGACCGCAGCCGTCAATTCGCCCGCTCGCCCACCAGCTCAAAGCCGAGGTGGTAGTTTCAAGCGATCACCTAAAAACCCTCGTCGCTCTCGTGCGGGGAGCCGATACTGCCTACCTTCAGTCGATCCCAGGCACAGCGAGCGCTGCGCTGAAAGCAGACCTCTCGGCGCGCAGCTCGCTCGCGGGCCGCGGACTGCCGGGCGCTCTTGTTGAGGCGGAGCGCTTTACCGCACGCCTGCGAGCGATTAAGGATAGCCACGAGATTAAGCTGATCAAGGAGAGCGCCGCTGTCACCTCTGAGGCGCTGCTCAACGTGCTGCCTCTGCTTCAGAGCGGCACATCAGAGCACGAGATCGCGGCGTTTCTGGATTACTACTACCGGGCGTCTGGAGGCGAGCCTGCTTTCGGGACTATCGTTGCCGCAGGCAAGTCGGCTGCGACGCTTCACTACCAGGGGCTGTCACGCAAGCTGCGCGACGGCGAGTTCGTCCTGATCGACACGGGATGCGAACTGAACATGTACGCCAGCGACATCACCCGCACGATCCCAGTCGGAGAATCGCTCGCACCGCAGCTGAAAGACCTCTACGACATCGTGTTGCGCGCGCAGATGATGGCTATCAAGAAGGTCAAGGCAGGCGTGCTCATGAGCGACGTGTTCCTGACTGCGGCGAAAGAGCTCACGATCGGGCTGAAGTACCTCGGCGTACTGAAGGGCCCCCTGCCGCAGCTCATGAAGAAACAGGCCTACCGCCCGTACTTCCCGCACGGAATCGGGCACTCGCTAGGCCTCGACGTGCACGACGTTGCTCTTGGCGCCAACGACCGAGTTGAGCGGCTTGAGAAGGGAATGGTCATAACGATTGAGCCTGGCTTGTACTTCAGCAAACCGGTGGGCCCGCTCCCCGCCTGCGGCGTACGCATCGAGGATGACGTGTTGGTTGGTTCTCGTGGAGCCGAGGTTCTGACTGCCGGAGCATTTCCCAAGGGCCTAGAGCACCTGCTGTCTCTGCGCTAGCGCCGGGTCCCTTTAACCAAACTCTTTTGCCGGATTATCCGACCGCTTTAGCAGCACTAAAGCCGTACCGACCTGGATTGTTGACGATCAGCGACAGCGCGATGACTCTCGGCACAAAGCGCCTCGTTTCCCCGGGGAACTCACCACCTCGGGCAAGATCCCAGAAGTCCGCCTCGGAGTTTCGCGCCAAGACCTTTCCGACCGCTCCGCTGCCCGCGTTGTATGCCGCTAAGACCAGGTGCCAGTCGTTAAACTTGGTGAATAGGTCTCGCAGGTGCTTCGCCGCTGCCACCGTAGAGCGCTCTGGGTCCAGACGGTCATCCTGCTTGGCATTAACCCTCAGTCCGTAGAGCTGAGCCGTGCTCCTCATGAACTGCCACATGCCTTTTGCACCCGCAGGGCTGGCCGCCTTAGGATTCAGGCCGCTCTCCACGGCCGCAACAGTGAGCAGTTCTGTTGGCACACCCTGAACTTCGAACACCTGCTCCATCTTTTCCAGCTCAGCGGCTCGCTCCTGAAGAACCCGTTCAACCGTTCCCCGATCCCGCTTCATGAAGCGATCGAGCTCAGCCTGAACCTCCGGTGTCACACCGAATTCAGGCTTCGGCAGAACGCGCGCGACCTGAACTGAGAGCTGCTGAGGAGAGCGCCCGCTTGAGATCTCGTCTTCCGTGGCTAATCCAAGGTCGCCAACACCCAGGTTACGGTGCAGGAATCCGCACCCTACAGAGGGGACTACGACTGCGAGCAGAAAAAGAGCCACACTGAGGCGGCGGAGCAGCGATGCCATACGTTTGAGGGCTACACAGCAAAAAGCGTCCGGACCCCCTTTGGGCCTGGTCCCGACTCCCCCGAGTACATCCCAAGAAGTCCCCCCAGGCAAGCAACCGGCCTTCGGTTTAAGCTGCGAATAGGCTCCAACCATCTGAAAATATGATATTTGCAGATCTTTAAAAAGCTATAATTACGTTCTAGAAAAGAGATCGCTCATAGGTGCCAAACATCGCGAGAAGGAGCAATCCCCGCTTCTTCAAACCGCATCCTACTTACTACGCGAATCCTCCCCGGTTGGGGCGTTTTGCATGGTCGGCCGGCCAAAATATCGGCTAAACAGCTCGCGGTTTTTTGGGTTTCTGTATGGCGAAAGCCACACTTTGTCCTTCGATGGCTCCCCTCACTCGGCCCGGCTTCGTTGCTAGGCGCGTGTGTGCGATCCTGCTTGCTGTGGCGCTCGGCGGCTGTGCCCTGTTCCCCACATCGAAGCCAGCCACGTCGAAAACCGCGCACGGATGGCTCGCTGATGGCTCCCTCGCGATCTCCCGGCCCATTCCGCCGATCAACTCGTATCCAAGCGATCGTGCCAGCATTCGAGCAGACTCTCTACCTACTCAAGAGGTGCCAGTTACCCAAGCCACGGTCCGCATCTCTCGCGCCACGAGCTCTGTGACCTTCTCAGCGCCGGACTCCGCGCCGATTTCGTTTCACGCGCACATTGCAAGCTCCCTGCGGGCGGGCAGCTACTCGGTTTCGCTCAAACAGAACAACCCACTGTGGTACGCGCCAGCCTCTTACTTCCGGCAGAGAGAAATGCGAGTTCCAGCTGAGGGTAGCCGGGAGCGCTTCAAGCGTGGGGCTCTCGGCAACCAGGCTCTATTCCTTAACGACCAGACACCGCTGCACAGCGGTCCGGTGGGGAGTACCGAGATCGGGGGGCTACGGCTCAACCCATCCGACATGGCTCAGCTTTTCGAGCTGGTACAGGTCGGCACTGCGGTCGAAGTCCGCTAACTCGACACTCCCTAGAACATGTACATAAACTGCTCCCTTCCCTCTGAATCGACCTCCGTTCGACTAGCGCCGCAGAAGCGTGTATAACCTCTTCCAGCAGCCCTTTTTGAGTAGACGAGAGTCCCCCTAGCAAGGCCGCCAGAGCGCGCTCCCGCTGGGTCAGAACGACAACACGTCGCAGGCGGCGTAGAGGAAAACATGAAGTACGAAGAGCTGGGTGGAGGATTCATAAAGAAGCGCGAGAAGCGTGTCGTCGGTCTCTTTATAGACGGCACCGGGCTAGACCGCGCCACTCGTCGAATAAACCGCAAAGTAGATATGAGCGCGCTGGTGCGCGGTGTCACGTCTGGACTCACGCCAGTTGTTGCCCGCTACTACACGCTCATCCCGTACGAGGACGACTCGCGCCAGCGCGCTTTTCTTGACGCTGTGGCCCGAGCCGGGCTTTCTGTCATCGTCAAGCGCCTCCCCCCGAAGGGCATCACCCGGCAGGTTAGCATTGATATTGAGATGTCAGCAGACATCGTAGCTTTCTCCCTGGGGCTATCATCGTTCAGCAAGGAAAACGAATACATGCCAGCTGACCACCCCCTCCGCATGGCTGCACCCACGAGCGTTGTTACGAACTTCGGTCGCAAGAAGCCCGTCTTCGGTGGAGCGGCACAACAAGATGCCCCGGAGCCTTCGGCGGGCACCCCCGGCGACAAGGCTCTGCTCTCTCGCGATTCCGATCTCTCGGCGCAGCGTTCAATCGTTGTGGTTTGTCCAAGTCGCGACATCGCTTACCCACTCGGTATGTCGAAAGACCTCGGGTGCGACACAACCTCAGCCGACTTCGGTCAATTCAACACTGGGGACGTGCTGAAGTCTGCTGCGAAGTGGATCGACCTCTCGGACTCAGAAACGATCTGGCGTGACTAAGATTCAGCGCTGCGGCGTTGGTGCTTAGTGTGAATGGCGCTGCCCGCCGCAGTCCAATTGGGGGAGATGCGCTTAGCGCCCTGCGGTCACCCAAAGGCCGCAAAACGGACCTTTTTCGCCCCCAAGACACCCGATGGGTGGGGAGAATGTAGCTTAAAACCAGCTTCTTATGCCCTCCTGGGTATTTTTACCCGAGGTTACCCTTGTGCCTGCTAGCCTATCGGATGAGAATAGCGCCGTTTTCCTCTGGAGACCTCCCGTGGTCGTTAACCTCACTACCAAAGAACCCCCTAGCGCCGATGGCGCTCCGGTTTCTGATGCACTCTCTGATGCTGGTCTCGCCGAATGGTTCCGGGGCAGTAAGGCGAACGCGTACCTTCGCCTGTCAAGTTGCATACAGCCGATAGACCATGTTGGTAGGCGAGTGGCCATCGAGGGCGCGGTTCACCACATCGCTGGAGAGAGGGGGTCAGACCTCGCAGAAGTAATCGACCTGACGGTCAAGGTGCTATCAAGAAAAGGAGCCCCGCTCGGAACGTACAGAATTTTACCACGGCTGGATGGAGCGCTCGGCGTTGCCCTGGGAGCCTACTTCTGCTCGAAAGAAGGCTTTCCAGTTGAAAACTCTTCCGCCGGACCGGTCCATCTGAGCGCCAAAGGCAAGCAGGCTGACGAGATCCTCTCCGACCTCTCGAAGATCGTGGGGCGATTTAACGACGCCTCCTGGCAGAGTGAGGCGATTTCAGACTTAGCTTTGAGGCCGGGGACCACAGAGATTGGAACGCCCTCAGACGACAGCGCGTGGGAGAGGCTTCGAAATGCCGAAGCTTCCCCTGTGGAACCAGAAACCAATCTGACGAGCTCGGGCCTAAGACAGAGCTCTCGCGGCGTTCACATGGTGCCGATCTTGCCGAGCTTCCCGGAGCTCGCCAAAGACCCCTGCTTCGCTCTGGACCGGCAATGGCGTTCTTCCACAACGAAAGATGGTGTCGTGACGACTGTGACTGCGACTCTCATGCCGGGAGAGACCGACTTGGTAGCCTTCGACATCGTCAGGGCTGACAGCGAGGGGCTGCCAGTTGGGCGTAATTCGCACACAGTTGGGGTTACCCGCAAGGCTACCACCGCCTCCCGGGAACAGGTCCATCAGGATCTCGAGCGCGTTACTGCGGAAGCCATGGATGAGTTCCGCAGGAGCGGGCTCGATGCTCTGATAGAGAAAATATCTCAGCCGCCCTTCGGGCCTCCGAGGCAAGAGCGCCAGCCGGAATCGGTCAAGGCAAGGGAAACAGCTCTCGCTGACAGGTCGACCCAACGACTGAGCTCGGTCGACCAAAATATCATGCGTGGACAACGACATGAAGGAGAGACGATTTTCCTACGCACCCTACCCTCAGGGGCTGAGCTCAAAGTAATCGCCGGAGCGAAAGCAGCCTTGCTTGCCATCTCGCCCAACTCAAGTGAGTTGTCTTCGTGGATCGGATGGACAACTGAGGACCGAGGAGGCGTATTGAAGGAAAGTTCGCTGGTACGCACACAGCTCCTTGAGTACGCAGAGATGCTGAGTGCAGGCACGCGCGAGCAGAAGCTCGCGGCTCTCGAGGGGCTCCGCGCCCTGAGCGCGCGAAAGAACGGTCGGCCACATGGGGGCAGCGGCTCTGCTGACCGGCTGCTCGGTTTTGGGTTCGATGCAGACCTAAAGTCATTTGGTGGAGTGGTAGTGTCAGCGAGCGCTCCCGCCTTCGATAATGACGAGCAGATTCTGGAAACACTCAGCGGCATTGAGCTGCTGCAGATTACCAAATTTACCGGCTCGCGGCGCACTTCGGAGCTAGCAAATTTCGATAGAGCCCTCTTCGGCATATACCCAGATCACTCCCTGTCGGTTCGGAGTTGGAACTCCTTCGGTGGTCAGCTGCGAGCGAAGCTCTGCTCTGCAACGTGCGAGGCAAACGGCGGCTATCAGGAGATTATTCGGACAGTCGCTGAGATCCTCAGCGATTCCGAGGCGAAGCAAGCTGAAGGCCGAAATCGAACTCGGGAGCAGATGCAAGGGTTATTACTCAACCTCGTGAACCACTCGGCTGATGCCAACACTATCGAATCTCCATTCGACGAGAGGCGTGGGATGCGAATTCCTCCGCTCAATCGCCCCGAAGCGATTCAAGCCTACGACCGCAGCGCCAAGCTCGCCGGCATCTGGAGCAAGGTTTGGGGAGGGGACCCGGGTGAGATGCGCTTGGGCTGGCTCAACAACAGCGACCTATGTCTAGCATCATTCGAACGCCTCGGCCCGCGACAACTCGACAGGCTAGACCTCCTGACATGCGCGAGTGGAGTAAGCCGAGCGGTTGGAATCTTTTCGCTCGCTCAGGACTCCGGCCGGGTTCATGCGCTTGTTGCCGAGTTCGCTGAACCGCTCCGCTCAGGCGAAGATTTACGTGAACTCTTCAGGCTCGCGCAGCTCCTCAGTGAGTCTTTGCCCACCTCTGCCAGCCAAGTCGAATCTTCGGCACTGGCTAAATTCCTTACAGATCGCAAAGCGCTGTAGGAAAGATAGGTTAGCCTCTCAGGCCGCCGGTTTCACCGGGCAGATCGCAGTTGACCTCAAGGGGGCTGTGTTTAATACTCCCCTCCTTCGCTCCTAGGGCGCAGGCGCTGTTTTCAGGACAAGCTGGGTCGGTCCGTTTGTTGGGCGGGCAAGCCAGTCTGTTTCGTTCCGCTCCGTTAACGGTCTGCTCTTGAGGTCCCTGTTCTCAACGTCTTTTTTTGGAAGGTCTCCGCAACCGGTTATGGAGAGCACCCGCCGCCGATACCGCGATAATGTGCGCTCAGAGGGCCCTCAGGCTCCAACCTCTGGTCGGATTCCTCCGCAGTCACTCGAAGCCGAGGAGTCCGTGCTCGGCAGCATCCTGCTCGACAACCAGGCGATCAACGTGTGCCTCGAGAGGATCCGCGCGGAAGACTTCTACAAGTCCGGTCACCAGACGATCTTCGAAGCGATGGCAACCCTGTCCGATCGCCGGGAGCCGATCGACATCGTGACGCTCGGTCAGCAGCTTCGCTCAATGGGGCAGCTTGAGAATGTAGGTGGGGCACAAGTACTCTCGTACCTCGCGTCTTCCGTCCCAAATGCGGCAAACGTCGGGTACTACGCGCGGGTCATCAAGGAGATGTCTATCCGGCGCAGGCTGATCCACGAGTCTAACGACATCATATCTTCAGCGTTCAACCTTGAGGGGAACCTTGAGGAATTCCTCGATGGCACTGAGCAGCGCATCCTCGGAGTCTCTGACTTCCGGGTGAACTCTTCGTTCCACAAGGTGAGCGACGTCGTGCAGGACTCTATCCGGCTCGTCGAAAAGCTCTACGATCAAAAGGAGCCAGTCACCGGTGTGGCGAGCGGGCTCGATAAGCTCGACAAGCTCACCGCGGGCTTTCAGCCATCGGACCTTGTGATTGTTGCGGCGCGTCCCTCGATGGGAAAAACGGCGCTGACGCTCGGCTGGAGCCAGTACGTCGGTATTTACTCGCGTAAACCTGTGGCATTTTTCTCGCTTGAAATGTCGAAGGAGCAGCTTGTGCTCCGTATGCTGTGCAGCGAGTCGCGCATCAACAACTCGAAGGTTCGTACCGGCGACCTCTCGGAACGCGACTTCGCTCGCATCGTCGATGGCGCGAGCCGCATCTCGGAAGCTGAGATATTCATCGACGACACTCCTGCCCTGACCATAACAGAGCTTCGAGCCAAGGCGCGCCGCCTGCACAGAGACACCCCTCTCGGCATGATCGTCGTCGACTACCTGCAGCTTGTTCGCAGCCCTGCCTACTCGCACTCCCGTGAGCAAGAAATCTCGGACATCTCGCGCTCCTTGAAGGCACTCGCAAAGGAGCTAAACGTTCCGGTCATTGCGCTTTCTCAGCTGAACCGCTCTGTGGAATCGCGCACCGACAAGCGGCCAATGATGTCCGACCTGCGTGAGTCAGGAGCGATCGAGCAAGACGCTGACGTCATCATGTTCATCTACCGTGATGAGGTCTACAACAAGGAGTCTCCGGACAAAGGGGTGGCCGAAATTATCATCGCCAAGCAGCGTAGCGGGCCCACTGGTGCGGTTCGCGTCGCTTTCTCGGGCGAATACACCCGCTTCGACAACCTCGATGAAACTGATTTCGCTGCTGCCCTTGATGCGCAAACGGGCGGAGATTTCTAGCGCAGCGGGCAGCCGTGGGGCTCACTCTCCAGCCGTTGAGAGCTACTCAGGGGTCTTCACTGCGGCAAGCTGGTCACGAAGCACCGGGGGCCACGTCACCACCTCGTGGGGATTTCGGTCCCTGAAGCCTACCGCCATCTCGACTCGCTCTACTTCAAACTCCTCGGATTCCGGGGCAGCTGGCGCAATGGCGATATGCTTGCTGATGAGCCAAGCTACGTTGGATATCTCTGAGCTCGACTCCGGGGCATCAGGGATAAGGTCGACTGCTATCTCTGCTGCCTCGCTGGCTCCCTCAAAATCTCCGAGCCCTGCTTGCGCCAACGCCAGGGCAAGCTGCACTGGAGCGCTACGTCCCAGAGCCTTGTTTTTTGAAATTGCTGCGACTACCGTTTCCTTAGCTTGCGCGTACAGGTTGAGTGCCACGAGGAGCCGAACATGCCAGGCAAGCTGCTCGCTATTCTGGCCGAGCGTCCAGGCTTCGTGGGAATAGCACAGAGCCTCCTGCTCGTTCCCTTCAATGAAAGCCAAGTTTGCAATAGAGCGCGCGAGGCGCGCGGCTTGCTGCGCGTTGCCGGCGTCACGGAACTGCACGAAGCTCGCCTTGAGCCGTGTCCTCGCCTGCTGCGGCTCGCCGAGGCTAAATTCGATGTCAGCCAGCGCCGCCAGGAGATTGGGGTCGTTGGGCTTGCGCTGGAGGAGCCCCTCAACCGTCTGCTTTGCCTCTTCTCCCTGCCCATTCTGGTTCATCGCAACCGCCAGGTTGAATTCCACTCGCTCATTGCCAGGGGCGAGGTAGTCTGCCTGTCGCAGCCGGTTCTCAGCCTCGAAGAAGCGTCCACGCTTTGAGAAGTTCATGGCCTCGGACGTCAGGCCCGCAATCCGCAGCTCCTTGGTTGAAGCGAACTCCCCTTCCTTGCCAGGGCCTGCAGGAATCGAGAACTGCTGGTGCGATATGGGAACTGCACAGCCTGCCAGAGAGACGGCTGTCGCAATTGAGGTCATCACGGCTACCGCCACCGAGATTGGAGTCGGTGGCTGAGTGCCTGCACGGTGTTGGTCGGTTTTCACTTTGCTGCGAAGAACATCACGAACGTTATGGCAGCCACAACATACGTGACCTTGTCACGGAGCGCAAAGACGAGTGGGTCGTCATGAACAAGCCCTCTTCTAGCCAAGAGCCAGATACGGCTCACCCAGTACAGGAGGAGTGGACAGACGAGGTAGACCACCTCCGGCTTGCCATACAGCTCGACGATCTCCTTGCTGCTCACGTACAGCGCCAAAACCAGCACGGAGATGTAGGCGCTGGCGGAGCCAAACTGCGAGACCTGCTCGATATCCCCAACCGAGTACCCCCGTCCCCACGTTCGGCTCTCGTTGCGCTGCTGTAGCACGAGCAGCTCTGAAAATCGCTTGACGCACGCAAGGCTCAAGAAGAGAAACATCGAGAGGGCGAGGAGCCACTGCGAGAGGTGAATGTTCGCCGCAACACCGCCTGCGATAATTCGCATCGTGTAGAGGATGGCGAGAAGGATGATGTCTACGAGCGCGAGCGCCTTGAGGCGAAGGGAGTAGAGGCTCGTAAGCAGGAGGTAGATCGAAAGAACCAGAACGAAGCCGGCGTTGGTTGTGGCCGCTATCGCAAAAGCCGCCGCGAAGAGCACCGGGGTGAGAGCCATCGCCAAGGAGAGAGGCATCCTGCCTGCGGCGCACGGTCGCTTGCGTTTACGAGGATGCTGCCGGTCCGCTTCAAGATCGAGCAGGTCGTTCATCAGGTAGACCCCTGAGGCGCACAACGAAAAGGAGATTGCAGCGAGAACAGTGGAGCGGACGGCCACGGGGTCGAACCATTTGTGCGCTAGGATTAACGGCGCAAAGAGTAGCAGGTTCTTGAGCCACTGATGCACCCGAAGCGCCTTAAGCAGCACGGTAAGAGTAAAGGCAGGCTTAGAGATAATCTCAGCCCCCGGGTAGGCGTCTTTTACCTTTTGGGCAAAGGAGTTGCTGGCTGTCACGCACACGACCCCGGCCGCTTCGCGCCACACAGCCATGTCGGCATTTGAGTCTCCCACGTACTCCCACGCCGCACCGTTTGCCTGCTCCTGAATGACCTTGGCTTTGGCACTACCTTTACAGTTTACGGCCCCATCGGTCGCAATTACCTCCGACACGAAGCCCAGGCGGTGGGCCACCCGCTCTACCATCGAGCGGTGGGAGGCTGAGGCTAATACAACTCTCTGGCCATCCGTGGCTGCTTGTCGAAGATACTCCACCGCGTTCTCATTCAGGGGGAGGAGGTCGATTACCAGAGCCGTGGAACGCTGGGCGAGCATCTCTTTTATGTAGGCTCGGCCACGCATAAGCCAGAAGGGAATGAGGAACAGGATGCCCGGCTTGCGCTTAATTACGAAGAGCAGCGACTCGTACAGCAAGTCTGTGGCTAGGACTGTCCCATCCACGTCCGCGTACACAATCGGGGCTTTTGGCTGCATGTTTGGCATCTCTCCTTGCATGAACCCGGTTATAGCAGGCGAGCCGACCCCCGTCACGGCTCAAACAAAGCGGCAAATCGGCGGAACTTCTCCGGATTGCGCGCTGAGAGGGGTGTGGATATCCTGGCCAAGCGTCAGCCGTGAGGTTACCTCGTGAAGACTTTCGAATCTTGGGGCCGGTTCCCCAAGCTCCAAGACCAAAAAGTAGTATCGATCGGCTCGCCGCGAGCGCAGCTTCCTTTGCCCGCAGACGGTAGAACTGTCCTGCCGTACGGTCTGGGCCGTAGCTACGGCGATAGCTGCGTCAATAACGATAATGCGCTCATCGACACCACTCCTCTCTCCTGTTTTATCTCCTTCGATTCTGAGAGGGGCATCGTCAAGGCTGAGGCCGGCGTAAGCCTCGCCACGATCCTGGATGTCTTTGTGCCGCGCGGATGGTTCCTTCCTGTCACTCCGGGCACGAAGTTCGTGACTCTGGGTGGCGCGATAGCCAACGACATCCACGGAAAGAATCACCACAAGGCCGGCACCTTTGGCAGGCACGTCCTATCGTTTGGGCTGCTCAGGTCGGATGGCACGCACCGCACCTGCTCGCTCTCAGAGAACCATGAGCTCTTCGCAGCCACGGTGGGCGGGCTTGGGCTGACTGGGCTGATTACGTGGGTAGAGCTGCAGCTCCACCCGATCAAGTCACCCTACCTCGACACGAGCACCATCAAGTTTAGGAACCTCGACGAGTTCTTCGATATATCGGCTGATAGCGACAAGCGCTTTGACTACAGCGTCTCCTGGGTAGATTGCACCTCTGAGGGGGACAACCTTGGCCGCGGGCTCTTCATGGCCGGGAACTTCTCCGAGCGCACAAAGAGCAAGAAGCCGCTTTCGCTCGCGCTGCCCTTTCCGTGCGAGGCACCGTCGTGGCTCCTCAACTCGTACTTCATGCGCTCCTTCAACATGCTTTACTACAATAAGCAGAGAAAGCGATCGCTCGATGCCCTGACCCACTACGAGCCGTTCTTCTACCCCCTAGATGCGGTCCTTAACTGGAACCGGATGTACGGCAAGCGCGGCTTCTTCCAGTACCAGCTCGTTGTCCCTTTCGAGCAGGACCGGAACATCATCAAGGAGATCTTCCGACGCATCACCCGCTCCAAGCGGGCCTCGTTCCTGGCAGTGCTCAAGACTTTCGGCGATGTTCCATCGCCGGGCATGATGTCGTTCCCTGAAAAGGGAGTGACTCTCGCTCTGGACTTCCCGAATGATGGGAAGCCAACCCTGGCCCTAATGGATGAGCTCGATACGATCGTCAAGGAATCTCGGGGAAGGATCTACGCCGCCAAAGACGCGCGCATGTCGCCGGAGATGTTCCGCCTCTCGTACCCGCGCTGGGAGGAGTTCAAGCAGTACGTCGACCCGAGGTTCTCGTCGAGCCTGTGGCGCAGAGTTATGGAGCAGTCATGAAGAAGATCGTGATCATTGGCGCAACATCGGCCATGGCCACCGAAACTGCCCGGATATTCGCTCAGGAGGGTGCCACCCTATTCCTGGCGGCGCGCAACGCCGAAAAGCTCGAGCGCTTGGCTGACGACCTGCGTGTGCGAAGCGGTGTCCAAGTGCACACCGCGACGTTTGACGCGCACGACCTAGGCTCTCACCAGCCGGTTATGGAGAAAGCGCTCGGGGCGCTGGGTGACATAGATGCGGCGCTGATCGCGCACGGCGACCTCCCGGACCAGCGCGAGTGCGAAAAGAGCTGGCATGCGGCAGAGCGCTCGCTCGCGACTAATTTCTTGAGCCCGATTGCTTTTCTTACCTGGCTTGCAAACTTCTTCGAGGCACGGAAGAGGGGCAACATCACCGTCATCTCGTCCGTCGCGGGAGACCGGGGCCGCCAGAGCAACTACGTGTATGGGGCGGCCAAAGGCGGTCTCACGACATTTTTGCAGGGGCTCCGGAACCGGCTAGCGCACCACGGGGTTTCAGTCACAACAATCAAGCCCGGGTTCGTTGATACCCCGATGACCGCGAGCATCAAGAAGGGCCCCCTGTTCGCCTCAGCCGAATCAGTAGGGAAGAGAATTCACAAAGCGATGACCCGCGGAGAGAGCGTCGTGTACGCGCCATGCTTCTGGCGCCTTATCATGCTTATTATTCTTCATATCCCTGAGTTCATCTTCAAAAAGCTCAAGCTGTAGCTCCCCTTCTCCGGGGGCGGAATCGGGTACAGGATAAGTTGTTAGCCGGGCATACCATCCTTCATCTTCATCCTAATCCTTCTCCTCCTCCTGCACCTGCACTGACTCCTGCTCGTAATCACGAGACTTCTGGGAGAGAAAGATGAGGACGAGGAATTGAGTGCAGGTGCAAGAGAAAGACAAGGAGAAGGATGGCGAGCGGGAAAAGTGTCTAGCTATCAACTCATTTAGAACAAAACACGGGGTGCTAAGCAGGACGGGGAACTTGTTGGCTGCCTACAGCTCCGAGTACTTCCGGCTAGACCCGCGAGCCGCATCGACTGGGTACTTCGCCTCGTTCTCGCGCATCTTCTGCTCGAACGCTTTGGGGAGGTCGATGCCCGCGTCATGAGCCATAAGGAGCACCCAGTAGAGCACATCAGACAGCTCCCGACCCAGCTCGGGCCTAAGATCTGGCAGCTTTGACGCGATCTCCGCATCGCTCTTCCACTGAAAAAGCTCTCCTGCCTCTCCGCTCTCAAGCATGAGCGAGAGCGCCATATCCTTCAGGGTGTGAAACTGCTTCCAGTCGCGGGCGTCGCGGAAGGAAGTAATTCGCTCGGTAAGCTGCTCAATAGTAGTCATAACAGGCTCCGGAGATTCGGCGAGTTGCAGTGTGTGCTGCGAGACTCATGCTTCAACGATGGTGCCTCGGTCGGCGACCTTGGCACAATCCCCCCATTTCCCCACCGCTGGCTGCCCGCGGTCATACAGCAGCGACCCTGGCCGGTTTTGAGGGTTGAAAAAACAGAGAGCCTACGCAATACATCGCCGATTTGCGGCGCGGAGCTTCAATGTATTGGCTGCGGCAGCTAGCGGGTACTCACGGGCAGCAGCTCAGGAGGCGTCGACGGCTCGCCGTGCCCACGCCCAGCATCTTGGGAAACTAGCGAAAAACCCGCCAGGACAACTGCGACTGGAATCAGGGCAAAATTCAAGGGCCTAGAAATGCCAACGGAGAGACCATTATGAGCCCCCTACTCCGCCCAGCAGCCGTTGTAGCCACTTATCATCGGGCGGCATACCCGGAGAGCGCCGAGCTGGAGGGCTCTATGCATGATTGCTCACTCGCTGAAATCGCTGAGAGCCTCCCGAATTGGCAACAGCTAGCGCTTGCACATGAGGTTCCGGAGCCTTTCCTTCAGCCATACTGGCTCTCAGCTTTTTGGGAGGGATTTGCGGCTTCAAGAAAGGCAACAATAGTCACAGCTCGTGACCGATCGGGATTGGCAGGAATCCTACCGCTACTCAGGACGCAAGCGTTCTTCCGGGGAATCCCTGCTCGCACGCTGCGAAGCCTCTCAGGTGCTCACTCGTGCAGATTTGATCTTACGAGCAGAAGGGAAGCTCTCGGGCCGGTAGCTAAAACAATTTGGCATGCCTTGAGGCAGGATCTCTCGTGGGACATTATCGAGGCTCTAGACGTCCCCGCAGACAACTCATTCGGTGCGCTTCAGTCCTTGGCTCAGGAAGACGGCTTTCTAGCCGCAACTTGGCCCACCCTTCAAATGCCGTACCTGGATCTACCTCCGAAAAACTCAGATCCCTTCGGCAACTCTCCGAAGCGATACCGTAGCTTTCGCCGCCGACTCGTCACTCTCCAAAGCAGGCTCGCGGATTGCGGCGAACTCCACTTTCAGGTCCAGCGAGAGTTTACCAATCACGCCTTCTCTGAATTTCTTGCGCTCGAATCCAGCGGCTGGAAGAGCCGCACCGGCGGAACAATCGCAAGCCGGCCCGAAGTGCAGCGGTTCTACCAGCGAGCGCTGACGAGTGCCTCCCGCGCAGGGCACTTGCGGCTGTACTCCCTACGCCTGCATGGAAGGCCTATTGCGATGGAGATTGGCCTGCTGCTGGCTGGCCGCTACTACGCACCCAAAGCGGCCTACGATGAGGGATTCGCTAAGTACTCGCCGGGGCATCTGTTAACCCGGTTCGTTATTAGTGATTTGGTGAATGGTGGGGTCAGTCGCTACGACTTCCTCGGTCCTCGCGCGAGACACAAGTACGTGTGGACGGAACAGACGAGACTCCATGCGAACCGCTACATTATCCGGCCCACTCTACGAGGCCACACGGCGCGTACACTTCTTTCAACGCTTGCTCCCGCTTTCCGGCGCCTGAAATATGCTTGCTTCGGAGATCCTCAAGCGTAGCGGCCGGTCGAGTCTTAGGAGCTGGTCTTTTTGCACTGTAGGCAAAGCTTCAGCAAGACAACTGAGCGCTGTGTCGATTATGCCACTGCAACGCTTTTGGGGAGAAGTTAGTGTACGGCCGCACCGCTAACGGGTAGGCATCTCAGCGGCAACCAGCGATTCAGCAAGCTTTCCGCTGCGGAGTGCCCACGTGTACGCTCGTGCCAAACCCTCTTCCAGGCCTATACAGGGCTTCCAGCCAAGCTCCCTGATGCGGGACACATCAAGCACTTTTCGCATCATTCCATCAGGCTTCGAGGTATCGAAGAGGATCTCGCCCTGAAAGGCGACGACCTCTTGCATCTGCTCCGCCAGGTGCCGGATCGTAACGTCATCTCCCGTGCCGACATTGATAGTCGTCGGCTCCTCGTAGCGGTCCATAATGACTAAGGCAGCTTCGGCGAAGTCATCGACGTACAGAAATTCTCTGCGGGGCATGCCACTTCCCCACACTGTAACTGAGCTGGCTCTCTGCTCTTTCGCCTCGTGGAACCGCCGCATCATTCCGGGGATAACGTGCGAGTGATCCGGGTGAAAGTTATCGTTTGGGCCGTACATGTTTGTCGGCATTGCCGATACGAAGCGCTTCCCGTACTGGCGATGGTATTTCTCGCACAGCTTGAGCCCAACGATTTTTGCGAGGGCGTACCCCTCGTTGGTCGGCTCAAGCGGGCCGGAGAGCAGCGACTCCTCGCGAATCGGCTGAGGCGATAGCTTGGGGTAGATGCAGGAGCTTCCTGTGTAGAGCAGCTTCTCTACCCCGTTGTCCGCCGCGGCCTTAATCACGTTCGCTGAGATCGTTAGGTTCTCGTACAGGAAATCCGCCTGATGGCTGGCGTTGTAGAGAATGCCGCCAACTTTCCCCGCAACGAGGAAGACGTACTCGATCTCCTCCTGCGCAAAGAAGCGCTGCACAGCGGCTTGGTCGAGCAGGTCGAGCTCCGCGCGGGTTCTCACCACGACGTTACTGAAGCCGTGACGGCCTAGTGCCCGCACGATGGCGGATCCCACGAGCCCCGTGTGTCCGGCGACGAAGATGCTCGAATCGAAGGGAAGCTGGGCGAAAACCTGCGTTCTTGTCATGACAAGGACTTAGGATTCTAGCCCTCAAGGTGGGGATTCAGGGCTGTTCGGAATGGTGCGCTAGGGTCGGTTTGTTAAGTAACTTTGGCAGTTTAGGTGAGTAGCTTCTGAATTCTCGGCATGATTCCAGGCACGGGTCGGTCGCTATCGCCTCAGGGGCAGCGCCTACCCCCCGCTCCTTCAAAAATTCATATGGGTGCCTCGAAGCCTTTACGGTTCTTACGAAGCACTGTGAGTAGATTGTCCGACCCGGCACGCCGTTGAAATCGCACCACCCTTAGGAAAGAGCAACGCGCTCTCCTTAAGGGTGTTGCGAGACCTCAAAGGTGTGCTTTGAGAATCTTGTGACCTCTCTCGCCACGAGTAGTGGTCTGTCGAGGAAAACATGAGGAATACGTTGATGCTCTTGGTCTTGGGTGTAGTTTTGGCTAACGCGGGCTGCCAAGCTTGTGGGCCGAAGGTCGTGTCTCAGCCACCTCCGGGGGCTCTGATTCTATCTCCTCAGCCAGCTCCCGCGCCGGTGTTCTTTCCACCAGCACAGCAGCAAATCCCCCCGAGCTACGCGCAACCGCTACCGGCACCTGCCGCTAGCATTGCGCCGAAACAGCAGCTTCCCTACCCACGCCCGACCGGCTCCACTGGATTTGCGCCGGCAAATCCTGAGCAAGAAGGGAAAGAGATTACTCCGCCATATGTCCCACAACGAAACACATAAGGCGTAGGTCGGACATCTCGCAGCGCACATGAACCTTGTAGGTTTTTTGTGTTGTGCTGCGAGGTGCCCTTCCTACTATTTTCCTCTCCCTTTCCCCCTTAACGAAACAGACGCTCACGTGCTCGACGTAGCACGGAGGAGAAGCGAAGAAGTTGATAGCCAGCAGCTCCTTTTCGCCTCCTTTTCCTTCTCCTCGTCGTGCACCTGCACTTAATTCCTAATCGTCCTCTGTGTCTTCCGACACGAATATCGGAGCCAATGCTACGCAGGCCTCCTGATTACGAGCAGGAGCCAGTGCAGGCGCAGGAGGAAGGCGGGATTAGGATCAGGAAGATGAATCCTACATTTCAAGAAGAAACCGTATCTGCTTAACAAGCAGCGAATCAGCCCGGTACTTCTCGCAGAACATGTCTGCACCACGCTCAAGTGCAGCGAACTCAAGATCGTCTCCGCAGGCGGTGAGCATGATGACGGGTATGTCTGCTGTGGACCAGTTTGCATCGAGGCCACGAAGCGCCTGCAGAAACTCAAAGCCGTTCATCTCCGGCATCTTGTAGTCGGACACGATGACACTGAACTGCTTCTCGGCGACCATTCCGAGCGCCTCAGCAGGAGAGGTGCTCGACATGACGTGGTAGCCAGCCTTGCGAATGATGTTCTCAAGCATCTTGGCTTGGTCTGGGTCGTCGTCGACCACCAGCACTGAATTGTGGTTCGGATTGATAGACCGCAATGGGAAGCCGCACTCAGCTTCCTCATCTGAGCAGTCATCACTGCTGCTGCGTCCACCCCAACCTTTTAGCTCCTCTGGAGTGTCGCTCAAAAACCTTTTATTGCTTCCCCGAACCTGGCTCATACAGCTTTGCCTCTTCTCTCACTACTCTTCGTTAATGCCCCCATGGCTCAACGTTGCGTCCGTGAAACGATCTCCTGCTCCGCTCTACTAGGCTTCTTCGGCAGACAGCGGGCTACGCTTACCGATGCGCGGCGGCTTTTTTTTAAAACCTCTATTTTTGCGGTATTTCGGTCGTTGGCGCCTCGAAAGCCTCAGGTAGCATCATTCCAACCACCCTAATCTAGGACCTTTTTTGATGGGTCTGCAGCCCGTACGAAAACCCGAACTCCGCTTAGGAGATTCGCCTAGCCGAGGCCCCGTTTGCTCACCCGAGGTGGCTCAGGTTGCTCCCTCCCCTTTTCACCTCAGACATGACAGACTCGGGGGGTTTCTTCCTGAACCCGTCGTATGATTCGCAAAGCCTCTGCCTCTGACATTCCCGCAATTCTCGCCCTCGTAGCCGCAAATCCCGAGACTCTGCTCCCCCGAACGCAGCAAGAGTACTCTGAGCTTCTCGACACCACCTGGGTGGCGGAGATCGAGGGGCAGGTCGTAGGGAGTTGCGTGCTTGAGATCTACAGCCCTAAAATCGCCGAGCTGCGCTCATTCGTTGTGCACGACCAATTCCGCGACCGTGGCGTTGGGAAAGAGCTCGCGATGGCTGCAGTTGAAGAGGGCGAGAGGCGCGCTATCCGTGAGATCCTCGTCGTGACATCTTCACCCGACTACTTTGAGAAACTTGGCTTCGGCGACTGCTTACATGAAAAGTATGCCCTATTCTGGAAGGGAAAGAAGAGATCGTAAACGCTTCGGCGTCGGAATCGTCGGAGGCAGTGGCTACGGCGCCGGCGAGCTGCTGCGCATGCTTAGCTTGCACCCCGAGATCGAAGCATGCTCTGTGACCTCACGTGCGCATGCAGGAAAACCCGTCAGCTCGGTGCACTCTCACCTACAGAACGTTTGCGACCTAAGCTTCGAGCCTGCGGTTTCTCTGGAGCGGCTCCAAGAGTACCAGCGGAGCGCGATTATCCTGGCGATGCCCAGCGGGCAGGCTGTTTCGGCTGCCGAAGGCCTGCTGAAGGATGGGCTCCCGGACACTACTGCCCTGGTGGACCTATCTGGAGACCTCCGACTGCGCACTCCAGAGGAGCACGCCCAATTCTACCCGGAGGTGCCGTTCGCCCCTGACCTGCGCTCACGCTTCGTGTACGGATTAACCGAGCTAGACCGACCAGGCATTTCGAAGGCGCGCTTCGTAACCAACCCTGGCTGCCTCGCAAGTGCCGCAATCCTGGCCCTTTGGCCGCTCAAGAACCTGCCGATATCAGGTCCCACGATCGTCGACGCGAAAACTGGGACCTCCGGGGCCGGCCGAGAGCCGCAACCCTCAATGCACCACCCAGGTCGTTTCAGTGACTTTACAGCCTACAAAGCGCTCCAGCACCGCCATGAGCCAGAGATCCTCCAGGCCCTCGGCGACGCCCTGCCTCGGGAGAGCGGATTCATGTTCGTGCCGCACCTTATCCCGGTCTCGCGCGGAATCTTCGTGTCGGCTTACGTGACCCTAGCGGCTGACTCAAGCGTTGATGCGATCCGCCAACGCTACGAGGCGGCATACCAGGACTCACCGTCTATCAGATTCCGTGCGGCCCCCCCGCGCCTTGTGGACGTCGTTGGCACGAACTTCTGCGACATCTCATTCGCTCTGCGTGGCAGACAGCTCGTTGTTATGGCAGCGCTTGATAACCTCGGAAAAGGAATGGTTGGCGCAGCTCTTCAGAACCTAAACCTGATGTTTGGCCTGCCAGAGAGCGCCGGCCTCTTGCACGCCTCCGTGGGCCCAGCATGAGCAACCACGCTGTTAGTCCAGCCGAGCTCGAGGCCCTGTATCCGGAGCTACAGCAGCTCCGAGGGAGACGAGTTCTCGTCAAGTACGGCGGTGCCGCCATGGAAGATAGC
>CAZZJR010000048.1:14898-20560 GCA_964654585.1 uncultured Bdellovibrionales bacterium | reverse complement strand
CGCCGACGGATACGCCGACTGACACGCCGACCGATACGCCGACTCACACGCCGACGCATACGCCTACCCATACCCCGACTGACACTCCGACGGATACGCCGACTGACACGCCGACGCATACCCCGACCCACACCCCAACAGACACGCCGACGGATACGCCAACAGATACGCCGACTCACACGCCGACTCACACCCCAACTAACACTCCGACTGATACTCCTACAGACACGCCGACTGACACGCCAACGCATACCCCGACGCATACTCCAACCCATACTCCAACCGATACGCCGACTGACACGCCGACAGATACGCCGACAGATACGCCAACTCATACCCCGACGCACACTCCAACCCATACCCCAACCGATACGCCAACCGATACGCCGACAGACACTCCGACTGATACCCCAACTCACACCCCATCACACACGCCTACCCACACACCGACCGACACGCCAACGGACACGCCCACGCATACGCCGACTCACACGCCAACAGATACTCCGACCGACACACCGACTGACACACCAACCGACACGCCGACCCACACGCCGACTCACACACCGACTCACACGCCGACTGACACTCCGACGGACACACCAACTCACACCCCAACAAACACTCCAACTGACACTCCGACCGATACTCCGACCGACACCCCAACCGACACACCCACGGACACACCAACGCACACGCCAACCGATACACCTACGGATACTCCGACCGACACCCCAACTCACACACCAACCAACACACCAACCGACACGCCGACAGATACCCCGACTGATACGCCAACCAACACGCCGACCGACACGCCGACGCACACACCAACTCACACTCCTACCCACACTCCGACTGACACACCGACCGATACTCCGACCGACACCCCAACACATACGCCGACGCACACGCCAACCGACACACCCACAGACACCCCGACTGATACTCCGACTCACACGCCATCAAACACGCCAACCGATACACCCACTCACACCCCAACTAACACTCCAACCGACACTCCGACTGACACGCCGACGGATACACCGACCGACACCCCGACGCACACGCCAACGCACACCCCGACGGACACGCCGACCGACACGCCAACTGACACCCCGACGCACACACCATCAAACACACCAACTCACACGCCGACAGATACCCCGACTGATACGCCGACCGACACGCCAACCGACACACCGACTGACACGCCAACTGACACACCAACCGACACACCTACTCACACACCAACTAACACCCCGACCGACACACCGACTGACACACCAACGCACACTCCTACCAACACCCCAACGGATACCCCGACAGATACGCCGACCGATACCCCGACAGATACGCCGACCCATACTCCGACCCACACGCCCACCAACACACCGACTGACACCCCGACAGACACGCCCACTGACACGCCTACTGATACTCCGACCCATACACCAACTCACACGCCTACTGACACGCCTACTGACACGCCAACGGACACGCCTACCCACACTCCAACCAACACGCCCACCGACACACCAACGGACACGCCCACCGATACCCCGACAGACACCCCGACTGACACTCCGACTCACACGCCGACCAACACGCCCACCGACACCCCAACCGACACGCCGACCGATACGCCGACAGACACCCCGACAGATACCCCGACTCACACTCCGACCAATACTCCGACCAACACGCCAACTGACACACCGACAGACACGCCGACAGACACGCCGACAGATACTCCGACGCATACGCCTACCAACACCCCAACCGACACACCAACTCACACTCCAACTCACACTCCGACAGACACGCCAACCGACACTCCAACCGATACGCCGACAGACACTCCGACTGACACGCCAACACACACGCCGACCCACACCCCGACTGACACCCCAACCGACACGCCAACCGATACACCAACTGATACTCCGACTAATACTCCGACTGATACGCCCACGGACACGCCAACAGATACGCCAACGATTACGCCGACGCACACGCCGACTCACACTCCAACTGATACGCCGACTGATACTCCGACAGACACACCAACTGACACGCCAACTGACACACCTACGCACACTCCGACGCACACCCCAACAAATACCCCGACCGACACTCCAACTGACACCCCGACCGATACTCCGACTGACACGCCGACCCACACGCCGACCCATACACCGACTCATACGCCGACTGACACTCCCACGCACACGCCAACCGACACGCCAACTGACACGCCGACTCACACACCTACACACACTCCGACCAACACCCCGACCGATACCCCCACCGACACACCGACCAATACCCCGACAGACACGCCGACCGATACGCCAACGCATACTCCGACCAACACGCCAACAGCTACTCCAACGGATACGCCAACCGATACGCCAACGATCACGCCGTCACACACGCCGACTCACACGCCAACCGATACTCCTACTGAAACGCCAACGCATACGCCAACGCATACCCCGACTGGCACGCCGACTCATACACCCACCAATACGCCAACTGACACGCCAACTAACACGCCGACCAACACCCCGACCAACTCACCGACTCACACGCCGACCGACACGCCGACACACACGCCGACTGACACGCCGACAGAAACGCCGACTCACACTCCAACGAACACGCCGACTGACACGCCGACGGATACTCCGACTCACACGCCAACTAACACCCCGACAGTGACTCCGACTCACACGCCGACAGACACGCCGACGAACTCGCCCACTGTTACTCCGAGCAACACTCCGACCGAAACGCCAACAGACACTCCAACAAGCACACCGACAGATACCCCAACTGACACGCCAACCCATACGCCGACCCACACGCCGACAGATACCCCCACAATGACTCCGACGGATACGCCGACTAACACGCCGTCAGACACGCCGACTAATACCCCAACAGGCACCCCAACCAACACGCCAACAGACACGCCTACTAACACCCCGACCAACACGCCGACGGATACGCCAACTGATACGCCGACGGATACTCCGACTAATACGCCTACTCACACACCGACAGAAACGCCGACTCACACTCCGACCAGCACTCCAACTCTCACGCCCACTCGCACGCCCACAGAGACGCCTACTCACACGCCAACGGACACGCCAACCGATACCCCGACGGACACGCCGACACACACACCAACCGCAACACCTTCAGACACACCAACAAACACACCGACTAAGACCCCGACTCACACACCCACAGACACCCCAACTAACACCCCGACCGAAACACCGACTCATACTCCAACGACCACACCCACCCGCACTCCTACCGAGACGCCAACCGATACGCCGACGGATACACCAACCGAGACGCCAACCCACACACCAAGTAACACCCCAACTAACACTCCTACAGAAACCCCAACAGACACGCCAACAGGAACACCCACAAACACGCCGACTCATACACCGACAAGCACGCCAACGGATACACCGACCGACACGCCAACAGACACTCCGACTCATACTCCAACTGCTACTCCAACAAACACGCCTACTCACACGCCAACAGATACTCCGACAGACACTCCAACACACACACCGTCCAACACACCCACTGTGACGCCCAGTGATACGCCGACTCATACCCCAACTCACACGCCCACCGAGACCCCAACAAATACGCCGACCAACACCCCAACAGATACGCCAACAGCGACTCCGACCCACACACCCACTAATACTCCAACGACCACCCCCACAGACACGCCTACTGACACGCCGACACACACGCCGACGAACACTCCTACCCACACACCGACGAATACTCCGACACTCACCCCGACTGAGACCCCGACCGATACGCCGACTCACACTCCAACGAGCAGCCCCACTCATACACCGAGCAACACTCCGACATTGACCCCCACTGAGACCCCGACCAATACGCCGACTCACACTCCGACAACAACGCCAACGCACACGCCAAGCCATACGCCGACGGCATCGCCGACAGAGACTCCGACTAACACTCCAACGGGCACACCAACTGTCACTCCATCGCAAACTCCGACAAATACCCCGACACACACACCTACTGAGACCCCCACTCATACACCCTCCGACACTCCCACAAACACACCTACACACACACCGACCAACACCCCGACCAATACGCCTGATGACACCCCGACTCATACCCCGACCCACACCCCCACAGAGACCCCGACTACCACTCCGACCGACACACCGACGAACACTCCAACGACGACACCGACGCACACGCCAACTAGCAGTCCGACGATCACACCGACTCACACGCCGACAGAGACGCCGACCAATAGCCCGACGGTGACTCCAACCGCTTCTCCAACACACACTCCAACGGATACTCCGACGACGACGCCAACCCATACTCCCACAAACACGCCGAGTGAGACTCCAACAACGACCCCAACCAATACTCCGACTAACTCCCCGACGACTACGCCAACTCACACCCCAACACGTACGCCGACTGACACACCAACGACCACTCCAACTCATACTCCGACTCACACGCCGACCCATACCCCGACTGCGACAGATACACCGACACACACGCCGTCGCACACGCCTTCAAATACTCCTACACACACGCCGACGCATACGCCAACTCATACGCCAACGACAACCCCGACAGTTACACCGAGTCACACGCCCACAAACACTCCAACCGAGACGCCGACGCGTACTCCTTCATCAACTCCAACTGCGACACCCACAACGACTCCAACACACACGCCGACGCACACGCCGACACACACGCCAACGCACACCCCTTCAGCGACTCCGACGAACACTCCGACCAATACCCCAACTCGAACTCCGACCAACACGCCAACGGACACGCCAACCACGACGCCAACGCGAACACCGACCGAAACCCCAACCAACACGCCGACCAGAACACCGACCAATACGCCCACGAACACGCCGACGGCTACTCCGACTCGAACGCCGACGCATACTCCGACAGATACTCCGACATACACTCCGACTCGAACGCCGACAGAGACACCAACTTCGACTCCGACTCGTACGCCGACGCACACTCCGACAGATACTCCGACACACACTCCAACGCGAACGCCGACCGCTACCCCGACTCATACGCCAACGCTCACACCTACTCGCACACCAACCGAGACGCCAACTGGCACACCGACTAGAACGCCGACTCATACTCCCTCTGAAACTCCGACATCGACACCCACAAATACGCCCACAACCACGCCAACAAACACCCCAACCAACACTCCGTCTGCCACCCCAACCCAATCCCCGACCCATACGCCTACTCACACGCCAACTACAACTCCAACCCACACGCCGACATCCACTCCCACAAATACGCCCACGGTGACCCCAACTGAAACGCCGACGAGCACACCGACTAACACCCCAACGTCGACTCCAACTGACACTCCGACTAACACGCCGACTGAAACGCCGACCGATACGCCGACGAGCACGCCGACTAACACCCCAACGTCGACTCCAACTGACACTCCGACTAACACGCCGACTGAAACGCCGACCGAGACGCCGACGAGCACGCCGACATACACCCCAACGACAACGCCAACCCACACCCCGACTAACACGCCGACTGAGACGCC
>CAZZJR010000048.1:11691-14798 GCA_964654585.1 uncultured Bdellovibrionales bacterium | reverse complement strand
ACACCCCAACGACAACGCCAACCCACACCCCGACTAACACGCCGACTGAGACGCCGACCGAGACGCCGACGAGCACACCGACTCACACCCCAACGACGACGCCGAGTCACACGCCGACCCACACGCCAACAGAGACTCCCACGAACACCCCAACCGATACGCCGACGCACACCCCGACCACCACTCCAACAGAGACGCCGACACAGTCACCGACACACACACCGACGGAAACACCCACCGATACGCCAACGGATACGCCAACGACCACCCCGACACATACCCCGAGCAGCACGCCCACGGCGACACCAACCGACACTCCGACTAAGACCCCGACTCACACACCAACCACTACGCCGACCCTAACCCCCACAGATACGCCAACCAGGACGCCGACACAGACGCCGAGCAACACACCAACTGCCACGCCAACTGACACACCGACACATACACCAACAGAGACGCCGACGAACACGCCAACTACCACGCCAACTGATACGGCAACGAACACACCGACAGACACGCCGACTCACACGCCAACAGACACAGCGACCATCACTCCAACGACGACCCCAACTAACACTCCGACCAGCACACCGACCGAAACTCCGACTCATACGCCGAGTGATACACCGACTTCTACGCCAACCCGTACGCCTACCGACACCCCAACCAACACTCCAACCGAGACACCTACTCACACTCCCACTCACACGCCGACCGATACCCCAACGGCCACACCAACCAACACCCCATCAGACACGCCGACCGATACTCCAACCGAGACACCAACTAGCACGCCGACAAGCACCCGAACCACGACGCCAACGCAGACTCCAACCAACACTCCAACCGATACTCCAACAGCTACCCCGACGCATACGCCAACGGAGACGCCGACTGAGACTCCGACACATACCCCGACCCATACTCCAACCGAGACACCGACCGATACCCCAACCGATACGCCAACCGCTACTCCGACCGAGACCCCGACCAACACGCCAAGTAGCACGCCATCCGATACACCCACTTCAACACCAACTAACACGCCAAGCGACACTCCAACCGCGACACCAACAAACACCCCGACCGATACTCCAACGAATACTCCGACATCAACGCCTACTCACACCCCAACGAATACTCCTACGGATACGCCAACAGACACTCCAACCGACACACCAACGGGAACCCCAACAGACACTCCGACCGATACTCCAACAGCCACGCCGACGAGTACGCCGACAAACACCCCGACAGACACCCCAACCGGTACGCCTACCGATACACCGACAGATACCCCAACTGACACACCCACGGACACGCCCACGGGTACGCCAACACACACACCTTCGGAGACTCCAACACACACTCCGACAGACACACCAACAAGCACTCCGACCAACACCCCCACTCACACCCCGAGCCACACTCCCACTGTGACTCCGACTGAAACGCCGACTAACACACCAACTACAACCCCAACCGACACCCCAACTGATACTCCGACGCGCACACCGACGGACACGCCAACCGAGACACCTACCAACACGCCCACCGATACCCCAACAGCTAGCCCGACTGATACCCCGACGAATACGCCGACCGACACGCCGACCCACACCCCAACAGCAACTCCAACGCACACACCGACTACCACTCCGACGGATACGCCAACACATACTCCGACGGACACGCCGACCGATACGCCAACCGACACTCCAACCGGCACTCCAACCGAAACGCCAACGAGTACGCCAACGAACACGCCTAGTGAAACGCCAACACACACGCCGACTGATACACCTACATCAACGCCAACTGAAACCCCAACCGATACTCCAACCGACACCCCAACCGTCACTCCAACAGCGACACCGACCATCACACCTACTGACACCCCAACGGAGACACCGACTCAGACGCCGAGCAACACTCCGACTGGGACCCCGACTAGTACGCCCAGCGACACTCCGACAAACACCCCGAGCATCACTCCGACAAACACGCCGACCGACACCCCAACCGATACGCCCACGGCTACGCCAACGCACACGCCCACAACAACTCCAAGCGCGACCCCAACGGATACGCCGACGAACACGCCGACCGACACGCCAACTGACACCCCGACGGCGACACCGACGAACACTCCGACGCATACACCGACGGAGACTCCTACGAGCACTCCTTCTGATACTCCGACCCATACGCCAACCAGCACACCGAGCGACACACCGACCGAGACCCCGACTCACACCCCAACTGACACACCCACGCATACTCCGACCAACACGCCGACAGACACGCCTACGGACTCGCCAACTATCACGCCGACGAGCACTCCAACCGACACGCCTACGAGCACACCCACTGCGACACCCACGCACACGCCAACCAACACTCCGACTACAACACCAACCGATACACCGACTGACACTCCAACCACGACGCCGACTGAGACGCCGACTCATACTCCGACCGACACGCCGACGGATACTCCGACCGCAACACCTACCGATACGCCGACAGCGACGCCGACTGAGACGCCAACCCATACCCCAACCAACACTCCGACCGATACTCCGACCACAACACCTACCGATACGCCGACAGCGACACCGACTCAGACGCCAACCCATACCCCAACCAACACTCCAACCGAGACTCCGACTAGCACCCCGACGAACACGCCGACAGACACGCCAACGGATACGCCAACACACACTCCGACGAATACCCCGACGACGACGCCAACAGAGACACCAACAGCATCTCCGACTGATACCCCGACGGACACGCCAACAAACACTCCTAGTAACACTCCAACTCAAACTCCGACTCACACGCCGAGCGACACGCCGACCAATACGCCAACCACAACCCCATCTCACACACCGACACACACGCCGACGACTACACCGACAGAGACCCCCACCGAGACTCCTACGGACACGCCAACGGCGACTCCGACCAACACGCCAACAAGCTCACCAACCACAACGCCAACCGAGACGCCGACTCACACTCCAACCAACACGCCGACAGACACTCCAACCAGCACCCCGACAGACACGCCCACGAATACGCCGAGCGACACACCAACT
>CAZZJR010000048.1:5836-11591 GCA_964654585.1 uncultured Bdellovibrionales bacterium | reverse complement strand
TCCAACCAGCACCCCGACAGACACGCCCACGAATACGCCGAGCGACACACCAACTGATACACCCACCGACACCCCAACGACGACACCGACCAGCAGCCCGACTCGTACTCCGACGGCAACGCCAACGGAGACGCCGACTAACACGCCGACTGACACCCCAACGAGCACACCCACCAGCAGCCCGACTCATACTCCGACAGCAACGCCCACGGAGACGCCAACTAACACGCCGACTGACACCCCAACGGCGACACCGACCAGCAGCCCGACTCATACTCCGACGGCAACGCCAACGGAGACGCCAACTAATACTCCTACAAACACCCCAACTGCGACGCCGACGGATACGCCCACAGATACGCCCACCCGAACGCCTACCGAGACTCCGACCGACACCCCAACGAACACCCCCTCACACACGCCGACGGATACGCCAACAAGCACGCCTTCGAGCACGCCTACGCAAACCCCGACGGACACCCCAACTGCGACGCCGACAGTTACTCCAAGCAACACGCCGACCAGCACTCCGACTGACACACCGACAGAGACGCCGACTAACACCCCAAGCAGTACGCCATCTGCAACTCCATCAGATACTCCAACTAACACTCCGACTGATACCCCAACAGCTTCCCCAACACATACTCCTTCCAACACCCCAACCAACACACCGACCGACACCCCAACGGCTACACCCACCGATACGCCAACGGGCACGCCGACAGGTACGCCAACTCACACACCGACGACAACTCCTACGGCTACCCCAACTAACACGCCTACGGAGACTCCAACCGACACACCGACAAACACTCCTACCAACACTCCATCCCGCACACCCACAGACACCCCGTCGGACACTCCGACAAACACACCCACAAACACACCCGCAAACACTCCTACGAATACGCCGACTGAGACTCCAACTACCACTCCAACCGAGACTCCAACTCATACACCGAGCGATACTCCGACGCATACGCCGACTCACACCCCAACAGCAACGCCAACTCACACGCCAACTGACACCCCGACTAAGACACCGACGAGCACCCCAACCGAGACGCCGACTGATACTCCGAGTGCGACTCCAACTGAAACCCCAACAAGCACTCCAACAGCTACGCCAACCGACACGCCAACCCACAGTCCAACTGCCACTCCGACCCTCACGCCCACGAACACTCCGACAAGCACACCAACCGACACACCAACGGCTACCCCAACGCACACGCCATCAGATACGCCGACAAGCACTCCAACGCACACCCCAAGCGATACACCGACCTCAACTCCGACTGTGACGCCGACTCAGACGCCTACGGACACGCCGACCGACACACCGACAAACACTCCGACGAACACGCCAACCGATACACCGACAGGCACCCCGACTCACACCCCGACAGACACACCAACGGACACGCCGACCGTTACTCCCACACACACACCTACGCATACGCCGACGAACACGCCTACTCACACACCCACGGATACTCCGACCACTACGCCCACCGAGACGCCTACTGATACTCCGACGAACACGCCGACAGACACCCCGACTGAGACACCGACTAACACTCCGACCACCACGCCGACCGACACGCCGACTACCACGCCAACGGACACGCCGACGCACACGCCGACCCGCACTCCAACCAACACCCCGACTCACACCCCGACGGAGACACCCACAAACACGCCGACCGACACTCCAACGATTACACCGACTCACACCCCAACGAACACACCGACCGAGACGCCGACGCATACACCCACGGAGACACCGACGGATACGCCCACCCATACCCCGTCTCATACGCCGACCCACAGCCCAACAGCGACACCTACAGAGACCCCAACGGACACGCCGACTCACACCCCAACAACTACGCCGACTAACACACCGACAGACACACCATCTGCGACCCCGAGCGACACACCGACTAATACTCCGACCAATACCCCAACGGTTACGCCGACTGAGACGCCGACGCACACGCCCACTCAAACTCCAACTAACACCCCGACGAACACGCCGACCGATACGCCCACCACCACTCCGACGGATACGCCGACACATACGCCTACGAGCACACCGACGCACTCGCCGACTCACACGCCCACCGACACGCCAACCGCCACTCCAACGGATACTCCAACTCACACACCTACCGAGACACCGACCCATACCCCGAGCCACACGCCGTCTAATACCCCGACTATCACGCCAACTGATACTCCGACCAACACACCAACCGACACACCAACACACTCCCCGACCCACACCCCGACCAATACGCCGAGCAGCACGCCTTCGGACACGCCGACGAACACTCCGACCCACACGCCAACTCACACTCCAACCAGTACACCGACAAACACCCCAACAGAGACACCAACAGACACGCCGACGAACACTCCGACCCACACGCCAACTCACACTCCAACCAGTACACCGACAAACACCCCAACAGAGACACCAACAGACACGCCGACGAACACTCCGACGAACACTCCAACTCGCACCCCAACGCACACACCAACACACACACCAACGGAGACGCCAACTCACACTCCAACCGAGACCCCGACTCACACTCCGACCGTAACACCTACAGAGACCCCAACGAACACGCCCACGGGCACACCAACGCACACCCCGACCAACACGCCGACTGACACCCCAACGGAGACGCCGACCCACTCGCCGACTCACACGCCGACCAGCTCACCTACGCACACCCCAACTGATACACCAACTGACACGCCAACGATCACACCGACTAGCACCCCAACGGATACACCGACCAACTCACCGACGGTAACGCCAACGCACACGCCAACAAACACTCCGACTGACACGCCGACAAGAACGCCGACAAACACTCCTACTGGCACGCCGACTCAGACACCGACACATACACCAACACATACGCCAACTGAGACCCCAACTCACACGCCGACCCACACGCCGACCGAGACTCCGACAAGGACCCCGACAGACACTCCGACAAACACTCCAACTGTTACTCCAAGCAATACGCCGACAGATACGCCGACTACGACCCCGACCATTACCCCGACAAATACGCCGACCGATACGCCGACACGCACGCCGACAGACACGCCGACCAACACTCCAACTGCTACGCCAACCAAGACCCCGACAAATACGCCGACGCACACTCCGACTGAGACTCCGACTCACACTCCTTCTAGCACGCCGACACACACCCCGACTGAAACGCCGACGCATTCGCCGACGCATACGCCGACGCGTACGCCGACAAGCACACCAACCAACACCCCGACCCACACTCCCACCGAAACCCCAACTGCGACTCCAACTAACACGCCGAGCGACACTCCCACGACGACACCGACCCACACTCCCACCAACACTCCTTCCGGCACTCCAACTCATACCCCGACTAACACCCCAACCGAGACGCCGACGCATACCCCGACCCACTCTCCGACGAGTACGCCCACCAATACTCCAACGAATACGCCAACCAACACCCCAACCAACACTCCGACGCGCACACCAACGCATACCCCGACCAACACCCCAACTGAGACTCCGACTGGAACTCCCACGTCGACACCGACCCAGACACCCACCAACACGCCGACGCATACACCAACGAATACGCCGACCGAAACTCCCACAGGCACACCGACCAGCACTCCAACGCGGACGCCGACCGACACTCCAACACACACGCCAACTAACACCCCGACCGCTACGCCAACGCAAACACCAACAGATACGCCCACCAACACTCCGACCCACACCCCAAGTATTACCCCGACGAACACCCCAACTGCGACGCCCACAAGTACGCCGACACACACACCGACTAATACGCCGACCGTCACCCCAACAGCCACTCCGAGCAGCACTCCAACCAATACGCCGACTGCGACACCGACGCACAGTCCGACCAACACCCCGAGCCATACGCCAACTGATACGCCGACACATACGCCGTCAGCGACACCAACTACAACGCCGTCAAGTACTCCGACGAACACTCCGACGAACACTCCAACCGAGACTCCGACCAGGACCCCAACGAACACTCCAACTCGCACACCGACCGAGACACCAACTCATACTCCGACGAGTACCCCAACCAGCACGCCAAGCAGCACACCTACCTATACTCCGACGGAGACCCCAACTCACACGCCGAGCTCCACGCCGACACGCACTCCGACCGAGACCCCGACCAGTACGCCGACCAGGACGCCAACTGAGACCCCGACTAGCACCCCGAGCAACACGCCTTCTCACACACCGACTAACACACCAAGTCATACACCAACGAACACGCCGACGGCGTCGCCAACAGCTACACCAAGCTCGACGCCAACAAGCACGCCCACCGCGACTCCAACCGAAACACCGACGAGAACGCCGACCAGTACACCCACATCGACCCCGACGAGCACACCTACCAACACACCGACGCACTCTCCGACGACTACACCGACAGGAACACCGACCAACACGCCGTCAGCGACACCGACTGACACCCCGACCAGCTCTCCAACCAACACTCCAACTGAGACTCCAACGAACACTCCAACGAGCACACCTACCGCCACACCTACCTCTACTCCGTCGGCGACGCCAACCAGGACTCCGACGGATACACCAACCAGCACGCCAACCCATACGCCGAGCTCGACGCCAACGACGACTCCCACCAACACGCCTACAATTACGCCAACGGCCACCCCAACAGCCACTCCGACAACTTCACCCACTCACACCCCAACGGATACGCCAACAGCAACGCCGACTAGGACCCCGAGCAACACGCCGACCGCTTCCCCAACGGCTTCTCCCACAAACACCCCGACCAACACGCCTACAGCCACGGATACGCCGACCAATACGCCGACTAGGACGCCGACATCGACACCGACATCCACACCGACAGCGACGCCGACCGGTACCCCGACGAGCACACCATCGGATACACCGACGGCTACGCCGACGAGCACACCAACCGACACGCCGACAACCACGCCGACTAGGACGCCGACCTCTACGCCGACAAGCTCTCCTACGTCAACTCCGACGCGGACGCCAACGGATACGCCTACGGAAACTCCCACCCGCACTCCGACGTCAACGCCGACCGCGACGCCGAGCTCTACTCCTTCACACACGCCGACTCATACGCCGACAAGTACGCCAACACACACCCCAACTGAGACGCCAACGGCGACGCCGACAGGCACTCCAACGTCGACTCCGACAGTGACGCCTTCTTCGACGCCGAGCAACACTCCGAGCAACACTCCGACAGACACACCGACTAACACTCCAACGCCTACGTCAACGCCGACCCACACTCCGACTTCGACGCCCACAAGCACACCGAGCGCAACGCCGACTCGAACACCAACAGCAAGTCCGACTGATACGCCAACGCAGACTCCGTCACACACCCCAACTGATACGCCCACGGCAACACCGACGCGCACACCGACCTCTACACCGAGCCACACACCGACGCATACTCCAACTAACACCCCGAGCAACACTCCAACCCAGACTCCAACTAACACGCCGAGCAACACGCCCACCGCCACGCCAACATCAACACCGACCACCACACCGACACACACTCCGAGTGCGACACCCTCGTCGACACCGTCCAGCACTCCGTCCGAGACTCCGACTGCGACTCCGACCCGCACGCCATCTCAGACACCCACAGATACGCCGACA
>CAZZJR010000048.1:0-5736 GCA_964654585.1 uncultured Bdellovibrionales bacterium | reverse complement strand
CACAAACACCCCAACTTCGACTCCAACGCACACGCCAACGAGCACGCCGACAACTACACCAACAACGACGCCAACTAATACTCCAAGCGGCACACCAACCGCCACTCCGACCTTCACACCAAGCGACACGCCGACCGAGACCCCAACACAGACCCCGACCAGCACACCAACTCACACGCCCACAGCTTCTCCGTCTGCAACACCGTCCAACACCCCGACGAGCACCCCAACGGACACACCAACCGCCAGCCCGACAAGCTCACCAACGGTAACGCCGACCTTTACACCGAGTGACACCCCGACTAACACACCAAGTGCTACTCCGACAGATACCCCAACCAACACTCCGACCGTCACAGACACTCCGACAGATACGCCAACGCACACGCCGACCAATACGCCGAGCTCCACGCCATCAGAAACACCCACGGCGACTCCAACACACACGCCGTCTGAGACACCAACGGAGACGCCAACGGCTACTCCGACCTCGACTCCGAGTGAGACCCCGACGCAAACTCCGACGAATACACCCACCGCAACACCAACGGGCACGCCAACGGATACTCCCACCGACACGCCAACTGCAACGCCGAGCAATACTCCAACGAGCACACCGACTACTACTCCGACGGAGACACCCACCAGCACCCCAAGCGAGACGCCAACAGACACACCCACGAGTACGCCAACCGACACCCCAACAGAGACTCCAACCAAGACGCCAACCAACACTCCAACTCAGACACCGACAGCATCACCGACCACGACGCCTACTGACACTCCGACAGCTTCGCCAACCGACACACCAACTGACACACCGACTAGCACGCCAACGGAAACGCCGACCAGCACTCCGACTTCCACTCCGACGACCACGCCGACCGCGACGCCTACACGCACACCGTCTGCGACACCAACCGCAACTCCGACCGGCACACCGACCGAAACTCCGACGAGCACACCAACCAGTACGCCAACTCACACACCGAGCAGCACCCCGAGTGATACGCCATCGAGCACGCCTACAGATACCCCAACAACCACACCGACAGAGACCCCGACGAGTACGCCAACTGCGACCCCAACTGAGACCCCAACCAACACCCCAACAGCGAGCCCATCGGCTACCCCATCGCAGACACCGACTCAGACACCGTCAAATACGCCGACAGAAACTCCAACGAGCACTCCTTCGCAGACACCAACGGCAACTCCAACGGCCTCGCCAACGCACACTCCGTCCACAACACCGTCTGAAACGCCCACAGCCACACCTACGCAGACACCGACCACAACGCCAACGGAGACCCCAACTCAGACTCCAACGAACACTCCAAGCTCAAGCCCGACTAGCTCACCGACCAGTACTCCGAGCACCACACCGACCGCTACCCCGACAAATTCGCCGAGCGTTACCCCAACCAATACCCCAACCGACACGCCGACGAACACGCCAACAGCAACGCACACTCCATCGTCGACACCAACCAGCACCCCAACACAGACACCTACCAATACCCCGAGCAACACACCCACGAGCACGCCGAGTGCGACACCGACAGCTACGCCAACCAGCACAAGCACCCCGACCAGCACACCGACGGCTACGCCAACTGCCACGCCTACGAACACGCCGAGCAACACACCGACTAGCTCACCGACGAATACTCCAACCCACACACCGACTCACACGCCGACGTCGACTAACACGCCAAGCTCGACGCCCACACACACGCCGACCAGTACCCCAACCGATACTCCGACGGCTTCGCCGACGCGCACACCAACCAACACCCCGAGCGCGTCACCAACTCGCACACCAACCAGCACACCAACCGAGACCCCAACGACAACGCCAACTACAACCCCGACGAGCACACCCACTGCTACGCCTACCGCCACACCTACCCACACCCCGACTAACACCCCAACTGCAACGAATACCCCAAGCTCCACTCCAACTCGCACTCCAACCAGCACACCAACCGAGACCCCAACGACAACGCCAACTACAACCCCGACGAGCACACCCACTGCTACGCCTACCGCCACACCTACCCACACCCCGACTAACACCCCAACTGCAACGAATACCCCAAGCTCCACTCCAACACGCACTCCAACCAGCACACCAACTGAGACTCCGACCGCGACCCCGAGCAGGACGCCCACACACACTCCGACCGGAACTCCGACCAGGACCCCAACAAGCACGCCGTCGGATACGCCCACAGCGACGAGCACTCCGACTACGACCCCAAGCAACACCCCGACTCATACTCCGAGCGCGACACCGACCACGACCCCAACTAGGACCCCAACTTCGACTCCGTCGGTAACGCCGAGTATCACACCCACACACACTCCGACTCACACACCGACGGTTACCGACACTCCGACTTCGTCGCCGAGCAACACACCCACCAACACTCCGACCAACAGCCCGAGCGCGACGAACACGCCGACTCGCACACCGAGCTCGACACCAACGAGCACACCAACACACACTCCGTCGGCAACTCCAACTAACACTCCGACCGTGACGCCTTCAAGCACTCCGACGAACACCCCGACAAACACGCCAACAGCTACTCCATCTTCGACTGCTACGCCGACTAATACCCCGTCAGCGACGCCGACCCGCACTCCTACTCATACGCCAACGAGCACCAATACACCGACCGAGACCCCAACTCGCACACCGACTCGCACTCCGACCGATACCCCGACTGCCACAGATACTCCGACTACGACGCCGACCAGAACGCCGACCAACACACCAACGGATACGCCCACGGCGACAGACACGCCAACCAGGACCCCGACCAGGACGCCCACAAACACCCCGACGGACACGCCGACTTCGACTGGCACACCCACAATCACTCCGACCAGGACGCCCACTGAGACGCCTACGACCACTCCAACGCGTACTCCGACCAACACTCCAACGGACACTCCGACTCAGACACCTACTCCAACTACCACGCCGACTCGAACTCCAAGCAACACGCCCACGACGACCCCGACAACAACCCCGACCAGGACGCCAACTCACACTCCAACTAACACGCCGACTGAGACACCAACCAGGACCCCAACTACCACGCCGACCCACACCCCTGTCTCAACCGACACGCCCACACACACGCCAACCATTACGCCTACTACCACCCCGACTCGCACGCCGACCAACACGCCGACCGAGACGCCGACTCACACACCTACCAGAACTCCGACTACGACACCGACCGAGACACCGACTCGCACCCCGACCAACACCCCAACGGATACGCCAACTCGCACCCCGACCCATACTCCGACAGTAACGCCGACCGCGACGCCGACTCACTCTGCATCGCCCACTCACACTCCGACCCGCACTCCGACCAACACCCCGACTTCGACTAACACTCCAACGGCTTCCCCGACCAATACGCCAACTCGCACACCGACAGACACTCCGACACGCACCCCGACACACACTCCGACCAGCACTCCGACCAATACCAACACACCGACCGTGACACCAACTCGCACCCCGACCGACACTCCGACCAGAACACCGACTCGCACTCCGACTAACACGCCGTCTCATACGCCCACCAATACTCCAACTAACACGAATACTCCGACGGTTACCCCGACGAACACCCCGACCAACACCCCAACGGCAACCAACACTCCGACCAACACCCCGACCAACACGAACACACCAACCCACACCCCGACCAATACTCCAACCAACACGCCTACGGCGACTAACACCCCGACTAACACCCCAACTAACACACACACACCGACCAGGACGCCGACGAATACGCCGACTCACACTAATACTCCGACTATTACCCCGACGGTTACCCCGACGAATACGACCACCCCAACTCGCACACCAACCAACACGCCAACAGACACTCCGACGGCCACCAATACTCCGACTAGAACGCCGACACATACCCCAACTAACACCCCGACTAACACGCCGACTAACACCAACACTCCTACTCACACCCCAACTAACACGTACACTCCGACCCACACGCCGACTAACACGCCGACAGCGACTCGCACTCCGACTGACACTCCAACAACTACTCCAACTCGCACGCCGACGAACACGCCTACCGTCACGAATACCCCGACTATTACGCCTACCGTCACCGACACTCCGACGGCAACAGCTACGCCGACCGCCACGGATACCCCCATTAACCGCGACGTCGACGTCCAATTCCGCGCTATCATCGAGCTGACCCCGATCGCAGGCATGCCGATCGACATTAACGGTGCGGTCAACCTCACTGACAACAACGGAGAGCTTGCGATCGTCCTCCAGGAAAACGGCAACTACAGCATCATCAGCGGCATGCCGGGTGACACAGGCAACAAGGCGATCGAGTTCCCAGAGATCATCAACACCGGCCGCAACCTGGCTGACCTCAGCGCCTCCGCCCCAATCGACATCGAGATGACACGAAACATCGAGATTGAGCGCCCAGTCTGCCGCAGCACTATCAGCGGAGTCGAGTTCGTGCAGTTCTTCTTCAACAACAAGGTTAACACTCCGCTCCAGGTGCCGCTCACCTACAACAAGCTCAACCAGATGCTCTCTCCACAGGGTGACCAAACTCCGATAGAGCTCTTCCCGAGCGGCTCCAACTTCTTCTACCTGCCGCTCTCAGGCTTCCAGGCGGCGGGCACGTACGTCGGTCAGTGGAACTTCGTCGGCCAGAGCACCTTCTTCAGCGGTTTGCCAGAGCAGTGCACAGGCGGCGGTGACCCAGACTGCACTCCGATCAATCAGGCGCTGCTCGATGATGTGAAGCGATTCTTCCAGCGAGAGGTGTTCCGGCAGTTCGCCGAAGCAAACAGGCTCGCGAACAGGACCTGGTTCCCGAATCGAAAGACAAGACTCGACCTGCAACAAGGCCGACTCGTTATCATCCGGCGCAACCAGAGAGTTCTCAGAAAACTAAGCGGGATGCTCGACGATTACGAGAACACCCTCGTGTGCACGGAGCCCACATCTTGCAGGACCTTCCAACTCAAGAAGGGGGCGATCGCAAGCCTGTTGAGTGACCTCTTTGAGGGAAATCCGAGAGGTCTCGAGTCGCTGGCCATCCCGAAGGAAGCCAAGAAGAGAGCTCTGAATCGTCTCTTGAAGGACCTGCCGGACGAAGTCAGTCAGTGTGATTAGCGCCACCAGCCGTGTGGCCGATCGAAGAGTCTTTCGGTGTTCCACAGCTTCGTCGGTTCACGCCCGACATTCCCGTTAGCTGCCGCCTCTGCCAACACCTCAGACGCCAATAAGCTGACGCACCCCGCTCTGGGAGACTCCCTAGCTACTACCGATAGTGTGTTTTGGGCGGTCCCCGTCAATCCATCGTTTTGGACCGATTTGTGCACCGGCGCCTTCGGGGAACCATGCTTTCGGCCCTGGTAGGCAAATTTTGCCTATAAGACGCGAAAGCGGGCCTACCCGTAGTAACGGCACAACGACGCCCGAACTTGAGCCAAATCCTCTCGTCCGGGCGGAACTGCTGCGCTTTAGGTAATCCGTCGAGTTTTCTTAGAAATGTTTAAACGTCGCGTAAATGCCGGCCGATTTTAAGACTTACGATGAGAGCTGACCGGCCGGGCTACGCCCCTGCTACTGCTATGCCTCCTCCACGCTTCGGCTTTTCGCCGAATGGGGGGCATATTGCTCGCGCACTTGTATGCGCGATCGCT
>CAZZJR010000047.1:2845-20803 GCA_964654585.1 uncultured Bdellovibrionales bacterium | reverse complement strand
GACTATCTTCGGTGCGAGGAGCCAAATGCTTTTGGCGGCCGCGTCTGCGTTGGCTACTTTAATGCTTTTGGCTTGGTGGTCGACGGTGGCGACGTCGACGACGACTTTGTCAACTTTGGCCGTGCTCTTGCCCGGAAGTAAAAATTTGATCGTTGGTACTTGGATTATTGGGAATGGCACATTGGTCCGCGCCGGCAGGCGCGGGGCTGTTCATTGGAAGCCGCAGCGTAGCGGAGGCGTGGCTGTTTGGCCGAGTTTTTGGGCAGCGGGGAGCCTCGGTTCGGCGGCACCAGTAAAAAGCGCCTCTCCGTAGCACCGGCTTTCTAGCCGGCAGTGAAAGGGATCGCTTTTCAACGAGGTCTCTTCAGTCGACGTCAGTGCTTGAGCTGACTCTCCGCAAGAAGCGTCACCACCAATCCAACCCCTTCACTGCCGGCTAGAAAGCCGGCGCTCCGGAGGATCGGGGCTTATTTGGGGTAGGTCCCGCTGTTAATCCAGGGCGCCCAGGGCAATCTCTACCAGCTTATCCACACCCTTCCACACCCTATCCACATACTTCTGTAAAAGCTGTTGGTAAGTGGCGTAAGTATCCTGTTTAGATTCCCTATTTATCCACAGAAGAGGAGCTAGCTTTAAGCTGCTTAAAACCTTATCCACAGCAGGCTGTGGAGAGTGTGGGAAGCGTGGGTAAGTGATCGATCCGTGGTGAAATCAGACGCTTAGCCAGCGTGCTGCGCCTCAAGCCAACGCTCAGCGCCGATCGCTGCCATGCAGCCAGAGCCTGCCGCGGTGATCGCTTGGCGGAAGACGTGGTCCTGAACGTCACCGCACACGAACACGCCCGGGATGTTGGTCTCTGCCGAGTCCGATTTGTGGAGCAGGTAGCCGTTCTCGTCCATCTTGAGCTGCTCGGTGAAGAGCTGCGAGTTCGGGGTGTGCCCGATGGCGACGAAGAGGGCGTCGGTCTGGAGCAGCGAGGTCGAGCCGTCTCGGGTGTCTTCGAGGACCAGCCCCGTGACGCCGATCTGCTTGTCGCCCTGAACTTCCGTGACGGTCTTGTTCCAGACCATCTCAATCTTTGGGTTGGAGAGGACGCGCTGCTGCATGATCTTGGAGGCCCGCAGAGAGTCGCGGCGGTGGATCAGGTAGAGCTTGCTGGCGAAGCGCGTCAGGAACGAGGCCTCTTCGCACGCCGAGTCTCCGCCGCCAACGACGGCGATGACCTTGTTGCGGAAGAAGGCGCCGTCGCACGTGGCGCAGGTGGAAACGCCGTAGCCGAGCAGCTCGCGCTCGTTCTTGGCGCCGATGTACTTCGGGGCCGCGCCAGTGGCGATAATGAGCGCGTCGCAGGTGTATGAGCGCGACTGCCCCTTGAGGGTGAACGGGCGGCGCGAGAGGTCAGCCTGCACGATCGTGTCGACCTTGATATCGGTGCCGAAGCGAGTGGCTTGCTTCTCCATGAGCTGCATGAGGTCTGGGCCCATGACGCCTTCAGGGAAGCCGGGGAAGTTCTCGACGTCGGTTGTGGTGGTGAGCTGCCCGCCGGCGAGAGGGCCGTGGATGAGGACCGGATTGAGGCTAGCGCGCGCGGTGTAGACGGCGGCGGTGAGCCCTGCTGGGCCAGAGCCAAGAATGATCACTTTGTGGTGGGTGGCTGCTGCTGTAGGATTGCTCATAAGGTCCTGTTTTTCCAGTAACGGTATGCTCGCGCATCATAGAATCAAAAAGTTGCTGATTGCAAATAGAGGCGAGATAGCGCGGCGCATCCACCGCGCTGCTTCAGGGCTTGGGATCGAGACAGTTCTGGTGGTGTCAGACCCCGATCGGGGGTCGCTTGCGGCGCAGGAGGCCGGGGCGGTCTACGAGCTTGGTGGCAGCACGGCTCGCGAGTCGTACCTGGACCAGGCGAAGGTGATAGAGGCGGCTCGGCACACCGGCTGCGACGCGGTGCATCCAGGATACGGCTTCCTCTCGGAGGACGGCGACTTCGCCGAACGGGCCACAGCAGCGGGCCTCACCTTCGTTGGGCCCTCTCCAGGGAGCATCCGGGCGCTCGGGGTGAAAACGGCGGCGCGCGAGGCGGTGTCGCGGGCTGGCGTCCCGATTACGCCGGGGAGCGACGGGGGGAAGAGCGACCAGGAGCTGCGCGCGGCAGCGGATGCGATCGGGTACCCGGTGATCATCAAGGCAGCAGCAGGCGGCGGCGGGCGAGGGATGCGAATCGTGCACGATGGGCGCGACATGGCAGAGTCGCTTGAGCGTGCGCGAGCCGAGGGGCTAAAGAACTTCGGCAGCGAGGCGGTGTACATAGAGAAGTTTATCGTTGAGCCGCGGCACGTTGAGGTGCAGCTCTTCGGCGACATGCACGGCAACATCGTGCACTTCGGGACGCGCGACTGCTCGGCGCAGCGCCGCCACCAGAAGCTCGTCGAGGAGGGGCCAGCGCCGTTCCTTGATCCCAAGACGCGCGAGAAGATCCACGACGCGGCGATTCGCGCAGCCCGGTCGGTGGGGTACTACAACGCCGGCACCGCAGAGTTTCTCGTGCGCGGGAGCGAGTTCTACTTCCTTGAGATCAACACCCGCATCCAGGTTGAGCACCCGGTCACAGAGCTCATAACAGGCGTCGACCTCGTGCAGCTCCAGCTCCGCGTCGCCATGGGCGAGAAGCTCCCGATGCGGCAGGAAGAGATCTCATTCAATGGCCACGCGGTTGAGCTTCGCATCAACGCTGAAGACGTCATGGAGGGCTTTCGCCCGGCGATCGGCACGATAACGGAGTGGCGCAGGGAGTCGCCGGTTGAGGTGCGAGAGGAGTGCGGGTACCGCGCGGGCGACACGATCCCGCCGTTCTACGACTCGCTCATGAGCAAGGTGATAGCGCATGGCAGCTCGCGTGCGGAGGCGCTCTACAAGCTGTTTCAGTTTCTCAAAGGGTACACCGTAAACGGCGTGCCGACGACGATACCGTTCCACGCCTGGATCCTCGCTAATCGGCGCTTCCAAGAGGACGGAATAGACATCGGCTACGTCGAGCGCACCTTTAGAAAAGAGGATGCAGAGGTAGCGCTAGCACTCCTTGCTGTCGACCCTGCTCACCGTGGCGCAGGGTTTACGGAGAGGGTTTCTGGCAGCGATGGCGCCCCCGATCTTCTGCTTACGCACGAGGAGGGAGGCACGTTCTTAGCGCAGCGATTGGGCGCCGATGGCTCACCGACCGATAGGCTTACGTGGCGGCGAGCTGCGACGAGAGCAGGGGCTTTGGAGTAGTGCTGTAGCGTAGTCGAGGCCCCTTGCCTCCGGCCAGGAACACTTTCGGGCAGCTCTCCGCAGGATATCAAACCTGACGATCTAACCCACCCGAAGCAGCGTCGGACGTGTGCAGTGAAATCCTACCGTCGGAAGTGGAGTCTGTTGAGGCCCATGCATACAGCATTAGCGAGAGCGCAGAGCACAGTTGTTCCAGCCAAGACGGTATGGTGGAATCCCAGCAAGCCGTGCTGAGCTATCACTACCGTGGTTACGCCAAGAGCGGCCAGGGACGTTGCCATCTTCGCCTGAAAGGAGAGGTTCGCTTGTGTCTCGCTAGCCGGAGTGTCCTCGCTGTTCATTTGGCACATTAGTCGATCTGCCAAGAGAAATCTTCCCGCAGCCCAGGCAGCACACATCGCAGCTACTGCATTGCCAGCCATGCCTACGGTGGTGCTCGCACAGAGCGCTGAACCCCCCTGAACGATCGATGCAACCCAGAATGTTGTGCAGAGCACTTTCGAAAACTCCGGCAGTAAACCGTAGCTGGAGGCTTCTGGCAAACTGTAGCTTCGCTCGATGGGCTCCGCGCCCTTCGGGCGCTCGAACGCTTGGAACGGGTTTGTATTTGCAAGAGCCAGGGCAGCCGCCTGCAGGCAAAGATACTTGTCTGCGCTAAAAGCAGGTAGGCTCGCTGATGTTGCGAGCAGAGCTCCTGCTGCAGCCAGCCCTACCACCATCGTAGCCTGGTCGCCCAAGGAGATCACTTGCAATCCTGCCAACAAAATTTTCTCTTCCCGCTCCTCTCGCTCGACCTCGGCCAGTAGGCCCGCATCGCGAAGCTGTAGCTCTTTTGGCAAACGGTAGTATTGATCCCGAAATAGTTGAGCCTTTGATTTGGCGCTGCTTTCAGCAGGGCCTCCCGGCGTCTTGGACTCGGCCGGCAGGTTCACCGCGGGAGTCGGTGAGTTCAGAAAATCCTTTAAGTTATCACCTGGCTGCGAAGCATCTGACCTCCTGTTTTGTGCAGCGGAGCTCCCCGGAGCCTTAAGCTCGCTCAAGAGAGAATCCTGAGGAATTGGCTCAGGCCCCCTCTCAGGCTGACTGACCTTAAAAAGCTTTTCCTGCTTCCTGCCAAATTCCATCGCCATATTCCTCCTGCAAGATACTACCGTCTGCGCGGGCTATTTTGGCACCAATAACCCTATCGCCACCCCGGATCTGCCTTCAGAAAGACCCGTCTGACCAACCACGCACACCCTCTCAGAGAAGTTGATATCGCTGTGATATCAACCAGTAGGAGGATCGATCGCTTTTTGTAGGTAGCGCAGCTGGTGTTCCGATGAGGGTTCAGTCGAGGAGGCGAGCGGGGGCGGCGGCGGCTTAATGAAAACGCATCAAGGGAAGCGAGGCCGCTAGCTCCACGTGAAGTCGAGCGCCTCGCGGAGCCCCTTGAAGCCGACCTTCTCGGCCATGACCCGCAACGAGTTTAGGTTCTTAACGAGGAGCTGGAAGCGCAGCGGCACCTTGAGTCCCTCACGCTGCGCAGCCAGAAGCCCCTTGAGCATTGTTCCTTCAAGGGAGCTCTCGCCGCCCAGGGCGCTAATGACGTTGCTCTCGATTGCACGAACCCTATCTTCTGGGGGTTTCGACTCCTGTAGTTCTGCAAGCCCTTTAACGATTGCGACAGCACGCTCCTTGGGGGTCTTCGCCTTTGCGATCGAGTCGAGCAACTTCCGGTCGCTCAGCGAGAACTTCAGGAACATCGAGCGGTCGAGAATCGCTACCTTCCCGCCGTCCATAATCCGGAGGTTTCCGGGCGAGATGTCTGAGTGCACGAGCAGCTCCGAGCCAAGCATGTATTCGGTCATGGAGCCGGTGAGCTGAGCGACGTAGTGCTGGGCAGCGAGGGCCACGACCTGCTTCGCGAGTTTCGGGTCTGAGCTGACCAGTGCGCCGAGGTCTGTGAAGTTGCGGCCCTGTATGAACTCCTCTCGGCGCACAACCAAGGTTCCCGAGGGATAGTTTTCAGGTACGTAGATTGAGAGCGGACATCGCCACGCCGGCTTCCAGCCGTTCCAGCGCGTTCTGAAGGCCGCGTCATCCTTTTCGTACGATTCGTCCTTGAGCTCGGCGCTGATCCACTCATCGACGAGGTTGATGAGCTGCTCACCGATCTCAAAGCGGGAATCCTCCCTGGCGAGCTGCTGCTGGGCAGCTCTCATGCTGCGCAGAATTCGCTGCGTGTGGTACTCCGGGTTGGGATTAATGACACGGACGACCTCCTTCTCGCTGCCGTCTAGGCCCACGAGGAACACCGAGTACAGCGCGCCACCGCCGATGCGCTGGATGGTCTGTAGGCGCTTTCCGTAGTCAGGCAACACCCGGTCGATGGTCGCCAGCGCGCTCGCCTTGGATTGCCCCTCGCGCTCGTCGTACACTTGGAGGAACGTGTCCTCTATGTCTTTAGGAAGCTGAATAATCCCTCCCAAGAGCTGCAGAGCCCGAGTTCCCGGCGTCTGTAGATTTTTTGAGAAGTCGAGGATAAAGGATATCGAGTCAACTCTTGGACGGGTGGCCTTAGGGGAGAAATCGACGCCAGAGAGCTCTATGAGCCCATCGAGAGCCGGTAGACTGGAGCGATTTGTTCTCGGGTTGGTGCCGGTCATTGCCCATTCGATATGGTTAGCTACCGCCTCCTCCAGACTCTCCAGATCTTGCCTGCATCCGCGTGGCACTCGGCCGCGGAATGAGTCACTGATGAAGAGCGCGGCTTTTTGGTCAGCAAAGGGCCTCCAGGGCGAGGGGGAGACCGGGGGGCGGAGGAATCGGTCGAGGAGCATGGGGGTGAGGGCCAGCGCAAGGTCATCGCAGTCAACTGAACGGAAGAGTGCCCCGAAGGCCTTTGACGAGAGCGCTGCGAGGTGATCATTGCTTGAGGAATCCATCACCTTTTCGAGCAGCAGATCAGCAACGTCTACTCTCCTCTCCGGTGAAATGAGAACTCCTTTTTTCGGCTCGCTCGTGAGCTTTCGCAAGATGAAGAGCCGCTCTCCAAGCCCGAGGCCGTAGAGACCTTGTCGAATGCCTTGGGCCGTTACGGCTCGCAACTCACCTGGAACCTCATCTGAGAGGTTTGCTGGCACCATCTTCTCCAGCTCGGCTATTCCGTGCTGGAGCCCAGTTCGATACAGCAGCCGGTTTGCCTCGAACGGGTTCGAGAAAATGAGCGGCTTCAGCAGGTCTTCTCCGTACGCATCCCACCACTGGTTAGCGATCGAGTCTCGCAGGCGCTCGTCGTTCTCTCGGGTCTCAAGCCCCATCGTGAGAACCTCCTGAAAGTTGCGGCGCACGAGCTTCGAAACGCCGAAGTCGCCCAGTACGGCCTTGCCGGCCCGGCCCATGGCATCCTCATTAAAACCAGAGAACAGGTGCTCTCGGCTCTGCTTACCAATCGCTCGCACTTCGTCAGCCCGCGAGGCGCCTTCGTCCAGCGCCTTGAGGATCTCAAGGTTGAGGTGGCTCTGCTGGTGCCTGAGCGTTGAGAATATCTCCTGCGCAGCACTTGCAGCGCCAGCTTCAGTAACCAGCCGCAAGAGCAGCTCGCGTTGGATGGAGCGCCCGAGCACAGGATCGCCGACAAAAAAGCTGACGGCGATTGAGTGCCGAAGGAAGTCAGGAGAGCTCCGGCTGTCTTTGTAGACCTCACGAAGCGCCCCCTCTCCGTGGGCCAGAATCGAATTAAAAAGCCCGTCATCTCGCTGGTCCTCGCTCTCGCAGACGAAGCACCGCTGGACGAAGGTGTAGATCCGATCAAGCTTGTGCGCCTCCTTCCCGCCCCCAAGCTGGTTCAGCTCGACGAGCAGGGCGGCAGCGGCATGGTTCTGCAGCCGCAGGTCTGCCGCCGGCTTCAGGCTGCGACGGGCAACAGGCTCTCCCCTCATGAGGACCTCTGGGCGTTCGCTGTGCAGGAGTTCTATGGCTGAGGCAATCTCTTCAAAATCCGCCAAATCGCTCTTCACTAAAGACTCAGTACAGCTGATAGCATCGTCGCGCTCGAAATTGTTGGCGCACACAGTTGAGAGGAGACCGACTTTTAATGCGGCGAGGCGGACACTCTCCGAAAAATCGAGGCGATCGGTGAGCTGCTCCTTCCGCAGTAGCGCCGCTGCATTGCTCCGCGGGGGATCGCCGCGCGCGCCGTGCGACGGGTCGTACGACATGAGGTGTAGCATGACCCGGTAGGCAGACATAGTTCCGGTGCCGGCGCGGGAATCGAGCCCGGGCACGGCACGCTCGGGAACATGGCTCGGGAGGTTTTTGGCCACACGAGCGGCTTCCTTGTACAGCTGCTCGATCTGATCTAGTGCGGCGGGGACGTTTCCTTCGGGCTGCTCGATGATTCGGTTCGCCTCAGAAAAGAGGGAGACGAGAGTTTCCTGGGTCTTTTCCAGCGAGAGCACCCCCATCTCGTCCGTGACGAATTTGTTCAGAGCTGCGACGACATCGTCGGAGCTCTGGATGGATACAACAGACGAGAGGGCGCTTGAGAGCGAGCCCTTGCGAGAGGTGAGATCTGACAGCCCCGATAGCGCCTCGGATGAGAGAGATGCCAGCTGCGTGCTTTTCACGTCAGCCAAGTGGGCGGCGAGGGTGAATACCGACAGCGCCTCAAACTCCTCCCTCAGCTCATCGCGAGTGAGCGCGGAGTCGTGCACTATCCCGCAAAGGGCGCTGGCAAAAGAGCCAACGGATTCAAAGTAACGCGCGGTGTCGACCCGCTCTGCTTCATCGTCGAAGGCGCAGTTGTTTCCAACCGCAGCGGGTACCACAGCGAGGAAGAGCGTTCGCGCGAAGCTGAGCGTAGTGGGCGCATCTACATACTCCTTCACGATCTCACCTAGGCGGGCTACGTCTTCGGCGGAAGTCGCAAACGTCCGGAGAGTATTCAGCGCTCCGGCTACGCGGGAGGGAACCTTGCTATTCGGGAGGCAGCGCTCGAGGTCCTCAGGAGACTGGCCGGCGAGGACCAGCTCGATACCGAGCAGCACCTCCGATTCGACCGGGGTAATCCGATTCTCTTGGGCGGTGTCGCTAGCGATGGAGAAGAGGCGTTCGTACGCCAGCATGAGGACCTCTCGGTATGCTTCGAGGCGATGGGTGACGGTCAGCGAAGAGAGATCTCTAATGTCAGCTTGCATCGCCGCAAAACCATCCGTCTTCTTGAGCTCTGAGGATATTGCGGGGATCGCCGTGCGTAGCGACGGAGCACTTGAGTCACCGATCGCCGCAAGGAGCTGCTTGCGGTATGCGTCGAACTTATGCCCCTCGGGCGGTGGATTTTTAAGCAGGGCGTCGATACGGCTGCCCGTCGGGAGCCCTGTCAAGTGATCAGCGATAACAGAGGGCAGCGAACGCAGCTTTTTGGTCAGCGAGCCAAAGTCACCCGGGACGGGGGCGCCCTCAGAAAGGTCCCCGAGCAGAGAGAAGGTCTTTAGGTTTAGGATTCGGTCGGTCACGCTGCCGTGCGCGAAATCCCAGCTCGTGGGGCAGTGGTCCCTAAACCTTTCGAGGCAGACAATCGCTCCCAGCGGAGATGAGCCGCGGTCGGGGTTAGCAAGCAGCACGAAGGCGTGGAGGTCTGCGTCATACTCTGATACCCGGTCGATGCCAAGTTTCGGCAAGAGTGTGTCTTGGAGCTTGCGCTGAGCTGCGTGGTGTCCGTGAGCGATGTGGATAACCTCGTGCAGCAGCACGAAGTCGAGCTCTTCGACTGTTTTGATGAAAGAGAGAAGCTCGGGGGTCACAAAGATGTTGCCATCGTCAGTGGCGCCGGCGTTAATTCCGTAGCCACGCCGGGCGAGGATACGAACTTCTGGCTGCTCGGAAGTGGGGATGCCCTTGAGAAGGGTGTGGAGGCGAGCAGCGACGAACTTGTGCACGGAGGTGTCGGTCGGCAGAACGCCGTAGTGCGCTGCGACTGTGCCCAGCGCGATAGACTTCCTCCGTTCTCTGCCAGTCTCCATGTCAGGAGCTGCGGCGAGTATCGGCGCATCGCCGGATGGCTTGACGACAGAAGACGCCTCGCTGTCGATGCGCTGGGGAAGGTGCTTGTTGGTGATCGTTGCCACAGTTCAACAGTAGGTTAGGTAAACCTTCGAGCGGCTCGCGCCGCTGCGTCTGAAGACCTTAGTCATAGAGGGTATGGAAGCTCGGAAGGGTGGTGTGCCATCGCGAAACACCTTTTCTCAACATAGCTTGGGACTTCGATGGTAGCATGTTGATCTACGAGGATCTCGCATGAGGTGGGGTCGACCCAAAATCTTGGCAGAAGCCTCCAATCAGTCTCCGACCAGCGGGAGGCCATCGCGTAAGTTTCGTACGGAAGGAAACGCGAGCCAGTCGGTAGGTGTCCGCCTACCGCACCGGCACCCAAGAAAGATCCGGATCGAACGCCACAACGCGGCGCGCGATCGTCTCAGTCTTTAGCCCAAGATCCTTCTGGTACACGATGCCGTCCGGCCCAACGAGGAATGTTGTAATGCCACTGACGCCGTAGCGCGCTGGGTAGGCGATCAGCGCAAAGCCTCTGCTCATTGCTCCGCGGCCGTCGATGTAGCTCATCGTCCCGCCGCGAGCGTGCGCGCCCTGTCGCGTGAGAATGGCAAAGTGGTAGCCGTTGTACGGGCGGGGGGAGCTTAGCTCCTTCTCGGTGTACCCCTCTGTCGAGGCGGCAGCCACGAGCGGCCCGAGCGGGCTAAGCGGCTCCCCCTCGCGGTGCTCCCAGTAGAGGCCATCGTGCTTCCCCGGAGAGCTGAAGAACTTGCGGGCGAACTGGGCGGGCTTCCCTTCGGTGCGCTGCAGGTCGCGGTAGGCGAGCTGCGCTGCAGCGTACTGCTGCGCAGAGCGGATGGCACGTATCTCGTTCTTTCCGATGCGGCGGTCGATTATCTCCTGCTTTCCGACAGCGGTGTCGAAGCGCCAGCCGTTTGCTTGCTTGTAGAGCGCAATCGGGAACGGGTACTGGTTCTTGCCGACCATGAGGAAGGCGAGCTGCTGGTTCTTTAGAGCGGGGTTTCGGTTCTTCGCCTGCTGGATCTCAACCCCTTTGTCCATTGCTGCGGCGAAGGCCGCCAAAGCGTCTCGGTCCTCGGTGTCATCGCCAGAGGAGAGGATATCAGCGCTGGCAGGCCCAAAGATCTTGGCGAGCTGCTCTCTGTCTTGGCGCTCGACAGCCTCTTGCAGGGCATCAGCCGCCTGGCTCGGCGTGGAGAAGGTGTACTGCCCGCTCTCGAACGTCGGCGACGAGACGTGTCCGGCGGGGGCGCAGGCTGTGGCGCTAGCAGCAGCGAGGGCTGCGAGGAGCATTGCGGCGAATCTGTTCTTCATGGTTCTCCTTGTCTTGATAGTAAGCTGGAAACGAAGCGTTCTGGCCTAGCGGCGAAACCCTCCGCCGCCGCGAAATCCGCCGAAGTCCCCGCCGCCGTAGCGTGGGGCGTAGTCGCCTCTGTCTGCGTACGCGCCACGGCTCCACGCGCCGCGGTCGGCGTTAGCAGCGTCCCAGTCGTCGTTGTGCGCCTCAGAGAAGGCGCTGTCGCCACGCAGGTCCGAGGAAGAGATGTCGCCGTCGTGGTCGGTGTAGGTTGTCGAGGAAGTTTGTCCGTCGGGGCTTACCTTGGTTGCCGTCACGTAGCCGTCGGTTCCCTGCGAGGTCTCAACACCGGCGCCATGAACGTTGTAGACCCCGTTGTCGGTGTCGACGGTGCGCGAGAATCCACCGGCCTGGTTGCTGCCGTTGCTGTAGTTCCAGCCCCGACCGGTGGCAGCGCCGTTTGGCCCGACAGCAGCGCCTTGGTACCCACCGACGGTTGCGCCGTTAGCGAGCGTCTTTGAGCCGTACTGCCCGGCGTACGTCGTGCCGTTGGCAGTCTGTCCTGCAACCACGCCGTGTCCACCGTTGTAGTACGCGTTCTGCCAGCCGTAGCCTGGGGGATAATTGACGACCGTGCCCCCAATCCAGTCGACGGTTGTCGTGCTCATCGCGGTTCCGACAGCCCAGCCGGCGCCGAAGCCGATCAGTGGCGCGCCCCACACGGCGGGCTGGTTGTAGACAACCACTGGGTCGTACTCAGGCACGTACACGGTCTCAGGTGAAACGGGGATGATCTGGATGTAGTTGTCTTGTGCGACGACCTGCTGCTGGCTGGTGGTCTTGAGGTTGCCCATGCTCTTCGCCTGCGCGCGCATCACCTGCACCGCCTGGAGCACAGCTCCCTGCTGGCTCAGGTACGCCTGCCCGAGCTTCGTCGTCCAAGCGATCTGCTTCGCCATCATCTCGATCACAGGCGGGTAGTGCGCCACGGCGATTACGCTCGCGTCCCACTGCTCGGAGTCGACAGACTGACCAGGGTTCATCTGAACCTCAAGCGCTGCCTGCGATACCTGGTCAGGGTAGGTCGAGGCCTGAAGGATCTGCGCGAGGATCGGGTCGGGGTAGAGCGCGACCGGAGCAACGAGGGTCTGAAGCTGCGCCGGCGTCTGCGCCTGAGAGAAGTCCATCGAGTCGAAGAACGACTGGTCTGCCGAGGCGCTTAAAGCGACAGGAGCGAGCGAGAGGAGGGCCGCGATAATGGATGTGAGGAGGGGCTTTCGGTTTGTCATGGGGGTAGCTTTATACGAGAGGGGGATTGAGCGCAAATGAAGTGTTTGGCCTAGGGGAGCGATGCGGCCCGGGCCGGAACCGGAGCCGAGACCGGTTCCGCGGCCGATGGGGGAGATTTAGCGGGGCGTTCGGCTTACGAGAGGGGGATTGGGGCTGACCACGAGAGCTCGCTGGCGAAGGGGCTCTTCACGGTGACGCGGACGCCGGTCTCGGGGTGGGTAAACTCAACGAGCCACGAGTGCAGGAAGAAGTCGCGCGGTGTCGGTGCGAGGTCGCCTAGGCTTGTGCTTGAGCCGTAGAGAGAGTCTCCGACGAGCGGATGCCCGAGGGTGCTGGCGTGGAGCCGGATCTGGTGCCGTCTCGCAGGCGAGGCTACTGCAGCGACGAGCGAGATGTTTCGCTCGTCGTCGTACGAGATCGGCTTAAAGATCGTAGTGCCAGAGAGGGCGCGGGCCTTCTGCCCGGGGTCTTTCGGGTAGCTGCGCATCTTCTTTGCGCCGCGGTTCGGCGATCCGATGAACGAGGAGATCGTCTGCTCGCTGTCGAGGCGGCCCTCGACGCACGCCAGGTACTCCTTGAGGACTCCGCCTTGCGAGAGCTGCTCGAAGAGCGCCTGCCACGCCTCGCGCGTCGACGCCCCGAGCAGCACGCCGCTCGTGCTACAGTCGAGGCGGTGCACGAGCCCTGCGTCCTCTGGGGACTTGCCGGCGCTGGCGAGCTGCGGGCGGCTCTCGACGAGCAGCGCAGCGATAGAGTCGCCGCCCCGGCCGTCAGGGAGCTGGACAGAATGCACGCCCGCTGGCTTGTACACGGCGAAGACAGCTCCTGAGTTGTAGAGGTACTGAACACCTTTCACGTGGGCACTGTACGGAATTTTTCTCGTTTTAAGAAGTCACGAGCGTTCGAGGATCGTCTGCGCTGTGCTACGCTCTCTAGCCGCATGCCTCAAGAAGCCCCAGATTTTTTAGCCCGCCTCGACGCGCTCGTTAAGCGCGGGCGGCCGAGTACGCGAGCGTTCCGCGCCTTCGTGCGGACTTTCTACCGCGAGCACGGCAGGAAGCTCCCGTGGCGAGAGACCCGCAGCGCGTACCGCATCCTGGTCAGCGAGGTGATGCTGCAGCAGACGCAAGCTGATCGCGTCATTCCGAAGTACCGGGAGTTTCTCCGCCGATTTCCGGATTGGAGCGCTCTCGGCGAGGCAAGAACAGCCGAGGTGATGCAGGCGTGGCAGGGACTCGGGTACTACCGCAGGGCGTTTAATCTGCAGCGCGCAGCGCAAGCAGTAGTGCGCGACTTTGGCGGAAAGCTGCCGCAAGATCCTGCTGTCATCCGATCGCTTCCAGGAGTTGGCAGCTACACTGCCGGCGCGGTGTGCGCGTTTGCGTTTGATGTTGCGCTGCCGATCATCGAGACCAACGTTCGCTCCGTTTTTCTCTACACGTTCTTCCCGAAGCGCAAGGCGGTGTCAGATGCTGAGATCTTGCAGCTCGTCGAAGAGACGCTCGATCGCCGCAATCCGCGTGACTGGTACTACGCGCTGATGGATCTTGGGAGCGAGCTAAAGCGGCACCGGCGCGGGATTAACGCGCGCAGCAAGCACCACGCCAAGCAGTCCCGGTACGAGGGCTCAAACCGGCAGGCCCGAGCGGCGGTGCTCAAGACGCTGGCGGAGCACGGCGCGGCAACAGAGGCCGACATAGCGCGGCTCATCAGCGCTGAGCGGGCGCGCATCGAGCGGGCGGTAGAGGGGCTGCTTAAAGAGGGTCTCGTGCGGCGCTCAACGCGAGCACGTCTGGTGCTACCGTAGCGGGTAACATTCGGGAGGCGGAAGAGCTTCGCTATTTAGCCTTCTTCTGTCGGGGATCGTGGAAGGCGGTGTGGAACTTTATCTCTTGGGAGAGGTACTCGCTTAGCTGAGGGGTAGTCATCTCCTCTAGAGGCTGTGCCTCGGGAGCTTTGGCCTTCTGCTGTCGGCGCACACCCTTCGTGATCTTGCGAGCCGGGAGGCGATCGAGGACGTCGTGAGAGGAGGCAAGCCCCTCCTCCTGCGCTATCCGGCGCAGCGCCTCCGAGACGGAGAGCTCCTCGGGTTGAGCCACACCCGTAGCTGGAGGGTTGAGCTTACCCTGTTGGAGCAGGCTCTTCAGCGCGCTCCGCACAGCCGAGATCTCCGCCGAGGCGTTCATGTCTAGGCGCCGGCTGATATCCTGGAGCACCGGCACGAGGGCACGGTCCCTCTCGACACCGCTGGAGCGACTCCTGTTTCCTTGAGCTGGTTCCATGACTAAATTCTCCGACACTCGTAATCTCGCATCGGGAGAATAGGGGCAAGAGCCGTCGCTAAGCAAATAGAGACGAAAAGAGAGCGGTAATGAGGTGATTTCGATTAGGTTACCCAACCATCGCACGCACGGCTGCCAGCCGCGAGCCAGTGAAAGCGACCTGCTGCAGGCTGGTCTTCCACTTGCGGTGCTGCTTGATGATCTCGCGGGCGTAGTTCACGCTCTGGCGCGGCGGGGTGCGCTTCCCCTTTATCGACTGAGAGACGTTGGCTGGACCCCAGTTGTAGGCGATCAGCATCCGCTCGCGGTCACCGTTAAAGAGCTTGTCGAGGTACTTTAGGTAGGCGACCCCGAGCCGCACGTTGGTGCGCGGGTCGTTGAGGCCTGAGTGTGCGTTGATGTGGATCTTCTCAAGTTTCGAGACGTAATCGGCGGTCTCTGGCATGAGCTGCATCAGCCCTGTTGCGCCCTTGTGGGAGAGGGCAGAGGCGTGAAACCTGCTTTCTGACCGGATGACGGCTGCTACGAAGAGCGGGTCAACGGAGGCCTTGGTGCTCTCCTCAACGATCAGGTGGGCGAGCTGCTCGTGCGGCACGTTCTTTGGAGCGTGCTGCTTAATAATAGAGGATACGAAAGAGACCTGGCTCACGAACTTCTTGGAGAGGTCCCCGGCGCTGGCGATTCGAAGCTGGGGAGCCTTCGGAGCAGGGGTAAACCCGTGGGTCCGGTGGGCCGAGAGGGCGATCACCGTCCCGTAGGACGAGAAGATAGCGGCGCACAACAAGACGAGGGTGGTGTCTGCGACTAGGAGGCGCTTTACTGCAGTGACTACGGCTTTCATAAACAGCTCTGGGTAGGTCTCTGTAGGCGTTCGCCCGGTCGGCTGCTAAAGTTGCGGGCCGCTCAAGGGCTCTAGTTTCCGCCAGGCTACTGCCCCACTCAGCTCGAGGGGGCGGAAGAGAAGCGGGCAAAAGTTTCCTACCCGAATTGATGAAGGCTACCGCTTCGCGGGTGCTGAGAACAAACCTGGGGGGCTTCCCTAATGATTCTAAGTAGCTGGATACACTAGTTGAGAAAGAGATCGATCCCCCGTAGAATCGGGGACTTACCAGTCTTTGTATATTTTTCGTGAAATCATCTGTCAAAACACCGGTTGTTGTAGTTGGGGGCGGCCACGCTGGGATCGAGGCTGCCTACGCCTCGGCGCGGCTCGGGGTCCCAACGGTGCTCGTCTCGCTGCGGCGCGAGGGGATCGGGCAGATGTCGTGCAACCCGGCCATCGGCGGGGTGGGGAAGGGTCACCTCGTAAAAGAGGTCGACGCGCTCGGGGGGCTGATGGGCCGGGCCATCGACGCAACCGGCATCCAGTTCCGCATACTAAACGAGAGCAAGGGGGCGGCCGCCCGCGCCTCGCGCGCCCAAGCTGACCGAGACCTGTACAAGGGGTGGGTGCAGCGCTACCTCGCGGGGGTGCCGAACCTCACTATTATAGAAGGAGAGGCGGCGGAGCTTGTGGTCGAGTCCGGTCGGGTGACCGGGGTGCGGCTCCAGGACGGCTCGCTCCTCCCAGCATCGGCGATCGTACTCACGACTGGCACCTTCCTGCGCGGGTTAATGCACACCGGGCAGCAGCAGGCAGAGGGAGGGCGCCTCGGCGACAGGGCCTCCAACTCGCTCAGCGACTCGCTGCGCGCCGTCGGGTTTGAGCTCGGGCGGCTAAAGACCGGCACGCCCCCGCGCCTCAGGCGGTCGAGCATCGACTTCTCGCAGCTCACCGAGCAGCCAGGCGATCCAACGCCGCAGCCCTTCTCGTTCATGACGGATGCTATCAACCGGCCGCAGATATCGTGCTGGATGACGGCGACCAACGAAGAGGCGCACGACCTCATTCGCTCGAACAGGGAGCGCAGCCCGATGTTTAACGGACAGATCCGTTCGGGCGGCCCGCGCTACTGCCCCTCGATTGAGGACAAGGTGTTCCGCTTCGCGGACAAGCAGAGCCACACGGTATTCCTTGAGCCTGAGGGCTTTGAGTCTGACATCGTCTACCCCAACGGGATCTCGACAAGCCTTCCGCTCGATGTGCAGGAGGCGTTCATCCGCAAGATTAAAGGGCTTGAGAACGTAGAGTTCCTCGCGCCTGGGTATGCCGTCGAGTACGACTTCGTCGATCCGCGCGAGCTTAACCCCACGTACGAGACGAAGAGCATCGCAGGGCTCTACCTCGCGGGGCAGATCAACGGCACGAGTGGCTACGAGGAGGCTGCGGCGCAGGGCATCATCGCCGGCGCAAACGCAGCACTCGCAGCGCGCGGCGACGAGCCGCTCACGATTGGCCGCGGCCAGGGGTACATCGGCGTCATGACCGACGACCTCACGACGAGCGGCGTCGATGAGCCGTACCGCATGTTCACCTCGCGCGCCGAGTACCGGCTCATCCTGCGCGAAGACAACGCGGCTTCCCGCATCTGCCCTGTGGCGATCGCGCGCGGGCTGCTGAGCGACTCGCAGCAGCGCCGCTTCGAGGAGCGCCAAGCTGCGTACGAACGAGCCTCAAAGTGGCTCAACACAGAGCGCATCAAGCCAACGGCAGAGAACAACGACTGGCTCTCGACACAGCGCACGGCTGCCCTCAAGGACAGCGTGACACTCGCGCAGCTTCTCAGGCGCCCAGAGGTGACTATCACGGCCCTCCTGGAGCGATTCTCTCCGGCAGAAGCGCTCACAGGGGAGCTTATGTCAGCTCTTGAGATAGAGACTAAATTTAGCGGCTACCTCGAGCGGCAAGAGGATGAGGTACAGCGCCTCAAGAAAATTGAGACAGAAGACATCCCAGCAGACTTCCCGTACGACGCCGTGCGCCAGCTCCGCGCCGAGGCACGCGAGAAGCTCAAGAAGCACCGGCCTGCGACACTTGGCCAGGCGATGCGGATTCCGGGGATGACGCCGAGTGCGGTGTCGCTGCTGGCTGTGTACCTGAAGCGGTACAGGGCGGGGGAGTTGGCGGCGTAGGCAGAGGGCTAGAGTTTTCCGTCAGAGCACGTTGTCCTTCGCGTACGTAATGCTCGACCACGCGATAGCGGAATACGCGGCGGCTAAGACACACAGCGCCGCAACGACATGCTTGTAGCGTTCAAGCATAAAGAGCGGTCCCACCGTTCCCCATACGGCGAGAGAGAGCATTGGGAGCGCATCAATGAGGTACCGCGGGATCGTGGCTGAGAAGAAGCACAGGAAGAGCAGGATCGCTCCGGACCCGATCCAGAATGTGTCGAGGGACGCCAGCAGCAGCGGAGAGCTGTTACGAGCTACAACTCTCCGCAGGGCTGGTACTGATATCAGCGCGAGCGCAGGGAAGAAGAGCGGCATGAGCCACAGCAAGCCAGCGGTGCCCTCCTGGAAGTGATTTCGCACCTTCTCTACACCGCGCGGGACACGTGTGCGAAGGCGAACGGGAGCAGCGCTGTTCCAGCGGAAGCGTGGCTTCTGAAGGAAGATTAAGTAGCTGCTGCGAGGCACGAACTCAGCCCCAAGCAGCTTGACCGTCGGAGCGTTGTAGATTCCGAGCTGGTACTTCGTTCCAAATTCGAGCGGAGATTCGAATCGTGCGTAGTTGTACGCAGCAAGCGAGAGACAGGCAGCTACGACGGGAGCACCGAACCACGCTATCGACCGCCATGGACGTGCAGCTCCACGGAGAAGCAACAATCCGATCAGCGGAGCGATGAGCACGAGGTGGGGCCGGCATGAAATCGCTAGTCCGAG
>CAZZJR010000047.1:0-2745 GCA_964654585.1 uncultured Bdellovibrionales bacterium | reverse complement strand
TCAGCTCCTCGAGCACGCAGAGTCCAGCGGCAAAAGCTAGGACGGTGAAGACAAACGTGGCGGCCCACGGCGGAAGCTCCGCACCTCCTGAGAGGAGTCGATACGGTAGAAAGAGCGACACCACCGGCCCCACGCCGAAGTACATGTAGAGCCTCCCTTTGTAGAGCGAGAGGTCCCAGAGCCCAGTGTTCTGGTTTCGGATGACTCGGGCGTTCTGCTTTGGGTCGTATGGGTCTTGGAGGTTGAGGAGTTGGCGTGGGGGTTCCCGCAGGAGCGCGATCTGCCCGTTGAGAAAGGCGTTGGTCTGCCGATTGAAGAAGTCCATCAGCCCAGGGACTCTCTTGAGACCTGCTGCCCAGGGCGCAGCGAAAGCGCCGTAGACGAGGACTACCGTGAGGATGACACCGACTTGGAGTAGTCGCTTCATAGTCTAAAAAGAAACCTCAGCCTCTTGCTGCGCCACAGTACGCAGCCCAGACCACGAAGCTACTCTCGATGCCTCGAGGGTTTTTGGTGCCGAACGGACCGAGCGTTGTCGGCGCAGCATCGAAAGCAGGGGATTCTTTCGATATCCTCGCGAGACTTGAGAAAGCGGCCTTCTCAAACACACCCGTGGGCGGGCCCCAGCGAGATGCGACCCCCCTGCGTCGACCGAGCAGCCAGGCCCAGTGCCTCGATTCGTGCAGAGCCAGACGCTGCCCTCGCGCGAAGCGTGAGCGGCCTGAACAGCAGGGCTGCCACCGACTCTTGAGAGCTTACTGATGAGGGCTGGGAACATCAATTGATTTTTCAGAACTATTTGCGCGCAGGCAGCCGAGCAGCGGGAGGCGCCGAGAGCTGATTGTAACGCGGCTCTGTTGCAAAGCTATTCGGCTTGACTGCGCTGCCTAGCTACTTGCACTCCGTGGCGAACCGGGGAAGCTTGTTTAGCTCGGCGTTTCCTAACTTCTCTAGCTCGAGAGCTTGCTTGATCAGCGGGTCGCTCCGATCGGTTTTCCCGCCTTTCCTGAAGTAGGCACGGGAGACGCTCCGCTTTACCGAACCTACGGCTTCCGCGTAGAGCCCCCGCAGCCTTGCGATCGTGGGTCCCCGGTCGACGGTCGAGCATGCCCGAGGTGCTGCAGGGCAGTTCCGGATGATGAGCGGAAACTCAAGCAGCAGCGTCCTCGCCCGCTCCGAGTACCGCTCAGCCCGCGCTGCCGCGCGCGCTGAGTCTGTAGCTTGCTGCGGAGAGGTGGAATCCAGGAATGCAGCCGCGCGCTGAGACAGCTTCGCGAGCCTCACTGCAATCTTGTCGAGTTTTGCCGTTGTGCCGCCGATCGCTGTCTCAATACACTCCCCGACGCACACAGGTGTGCTGCTGGTCAACTCAACAGCCTTCGAGCCGAGCTGCCACTTAAGCAGCTTCCCGCCCGAGCCAGAATTGGGGACGGTCACCTCAAAGGCTCCGGGGACTAGCCCCGAGAGGTACTCCGTTGGCTGTCCGACGTCGCTCGGCGCTGGAGAGAAGCTGTTGTTCGTCGAGAGTCCGTAGGGAATGGTGAAGGCATTTTGGTTGCTCCACCCGGCTTTGACCCGCAGCTTGCCATCTTTGAACCCGACGCAACTGAAGAGTGGCTCGACCGGCGTGCAGCGTGGAGTTGAGGCGTTTGCGGTGATTATCAGACGACCGACCTGGCCCCCCTCGAGAGTCCACGTCACCGAGTCGCCTGTGAAGTCTGCCTGCGCACATGCTACACACGCGCCGGCCTTAAGGCTCGTGACGTTTTTCCGGGCCTGGGCTCCGGCCGAGAAGGTGCTCGTGAACCCAGAGGATATCTCCGGGCCGGCATTGACGAAGCTGAAGAACGCAGTTCGCGTACCGTCGGACCTTGTGAAATCGCTGACGCACTCAAGGCCGACGGTAATTGCAGACTGCCCTCCTCGCTCTTCAGTGTCTTGCCTGCTGGTGCAGCCAGGGTCGTTGAGGTCGATCAGGTTGTTGCCGTCGTTGTCGATGCCATCTTGGCACTGTGTTCGCGGAAGCGCCTCGTCGTTCTTCTGCTTGTTGTTGCCGCAGCTAAAGTCGGCAAGGTCAATCGCACCGTCGTTGTCGTTGTCGATGCCGTCCTGGCACTGTGACTTTGGATTCGCCTCGTCATTGTGCTGCTTGTTGTTGCCGCAGCTAAAGTCGGCCAGGTCGACAGCGCCGTCATTGTCATTGTCAATTCCGTCTTGGCACTGGGACTTCGGGTTCGCTTCGTCGTTGTCGAGCGCGTTCGCGCAGCTAAAGTCGTTGAGGTCGACAGCGCCGTCACCGTCGTTGTCACGGCCGTCTCTGCACTGTGCCGGCACGCACGCGCAGTTTACATTCGTGATGTTCGGCGGGTTGCCGACAGCGCCGGCGTTGCTCAGTGTTTTCGTGTTGCTCGCGTCAGTGCCGTTGACGAAGTAGCACTGACTGTTGTCATTCGGGGAGTGGAAGCTGCCGGTCAGGAGCCCGCTGTAGGTGACCGAGGCGCGGCTCGAAGCGCCAAGCAAGACGCGGCAGACCTCGCGGATCTCTTTGTCACGTGCGCGAACGCCGTCGCAGCCTGCGACGCCGAAGTACTGGTTTGCTTGGTAGTACCCGATCACCCCGCTCGCGCGGGCGCACTGAGCAGCCGCGTCCGGTGCCTGTGCTGTTACGGCGAATACAATGAGGCTAAAAAAAGCTGCCGACCTACGCTGTCGGCGGCCACTGAAAAGTGTTTGCATCCCCATGCA
>CAZZJR010000046.1:0-20903 GCA_964654585.1 uncultured Bdellovibrionales bacterium | reverse complement strand
TACAAATATGAAGCAAGCTCAACAGCACCTCCCCACCGATTACACCATTCGGCTCATGCGCGATTCGGACCAGGCGGAGATCTCGGCGATCTGCGCGACGGTCTACCCAACCGAGCGCCCGTACACCGAGGAGGAGCTGCGCGCACACCACCAGCTCTTTCCTGACGGGCAGTTCGTGGTTGAGCACACCCCTTCAGGTGCTGTCGCCGGGGCGCACTTCACGCTCATGGTGAACATGCTCCACTTCCACGTCGACGACTCCTGGGACACCCTCACAGCGGGCGGATCCTTCGCCGATCACGACCCCACAGGGCACACACTCTACGGAGCAGATCTCTTCGTTCATCCGGGGCACCAACACCATGGCCTCGGTCGCGCATTGACCGAAGCAACACGGGGGCTGGTTCGTGAGAAGGGCTTGTGGCGAATGGTTGGTGGCAGCCGCATGCCTGGCTACGGCGGCGTGGCAGGAACTGTTAATCCAGACGACTACATCAGGCGCGTAAAGAGCGCCGAGATCTCTGACCCCGTGCTCACCGCTCACCTGCACGATGGATGGGACGCTATCACCGCGATACGCGGCTACCTGCCCCACGACGATGAGAGCGCCGGCTGGGCCGCAGTTATCCAGTGGCTGAATCCCGCCTCACCGCCGCCGCCAGATTTCGACCTGTCGAGAGTGCCGCGCAAAGCGTGAGGACACCGCTGTCACTCGCCGCAGCCGGAGTTCTCTTTCATCCAGGCAGAAAAGATCTCTTCGCTGAAAACTGGGAGGGTCACGGCTTGCACCGCCTGTCCATCCTTTAGTCCAGAGATGCAATATCCTGATTCGGTGTGCTCTACGTAGAAGCAGGCCCTCGAAGCTGCAACACAGTCCATGAACCAAGCGTTCTTGAGCGCCGTCCGCGTCGAGGGATTCACCAGCAAGTACCCTCGTCCACGGGCTACAGCGAGGCGCTCCAGCTCGTCGAGCCGCAACCGATGGCGGATCTGCCGGCTGCCACAGCGGCTCTTTGAGGGCTTGCCCCGTACCAGCCTAGCCACGTCATCCTTTGTGACCGAAAGCTCGCTTTTCTTCATTCCTCCATTCCCCCAAAGAGGGCCAGCTGATTGCGATCCTCAGGCTGGCGCGTGGAACGCCTCGGCTCTCCGCGCCTACGCTGCCCCGGACGCGCGCGGCTGCCGTGCCGACGAAGAACACCTTGGGCGCCTGCTTTGGCCTCAGCTTTCTTTCGAAAAGTCGTAAGAGTTGCCTTCGCGTGCTGCACCGCCTCTCGATGATCGACAATCCGCTCAGGGTATGCACGTCCAGGCACGTAGCCTGACTCACGCTGCTCAAGCGGAGAGAGCTTCCACGGAGTGTGCACGAGGCTGCCTGGGATCTGTGCGAGCTCAGGCACCCACTGTCGCACAAAGTCTCCGGATGGATCGTGGTCAAAACCCTGCTTGACCGGATCATAGATTCGAATGGTGTTGATGCCTGTCGTTCCTGACTGCATCTGAATTTGGGAGTAGTGAATACCCGGCTCGTAATCGAGGAACTGCTGCGCGAGAAAGTGCGCAAAGAGGCGCCAATCGAGGAAGAGGTCATACGCGGCGAAGCTGACCAGCATGGCCCGCATCCGAAAGTTGATCCAGCCAGTAGCAAGCAGGTAGCGCATGCAGGCGTCAACGAACGGATACCCAGTTTTTCCCTCACACCATGCCTTGAGGTACAGCTCATTCCCCGTCCGTCCTCGGACTTCATTCAGGGCGCGCACGAAGCACTCGTGCTCAATCTCTGGCTCGCTTTCGAGCTTCTGGATGAAGTGGCAGTGCCAGTGCAGCCGCGAGTCAAAAGCTCGCAGGGAACGCAGCCACCCGCCACGCTCAAGCGGCGGCGCGGCCCTGAGCTCGATCTGTCGTGCGCGCGTCGCCCGCACGACCTGGCGCATCGAGAGGTTCCCCCACGCAAGATATGGGCTGAGGCGAGAGCCGAAGTGTGCCGCGGTGACCGGGCTCGAAATGCCGCCGGAGTAGCGCTCACCGCGCTGAAAGAGAAAAGAGCGCAAGCAGTTTGCAGCGGCCCGCTCTCCGGGGAGCTGGTGCAAGGCAGAGGGAGCGAAGTCGAGCGGAGGTTTGGGGATGCTGCCACACTCGATCGAAACAGGCCGTAGCCGACTCGGGGAGGGATTGAGGGCTGTCGCCATCGCTTCCTCCCAACGCTGGCTCCAACGATCGCGGCTCTTTAGGCGTCGGATCACTCCGTTCTGCCGGCACTCATTCCAAAGGATTCCCTGCTCTCGGCACCAGGCGAGCACCTGCCGGTCTCGGCTGAAGGTCTGCCCGTTCCCCGTCTCTTCGTGCGACCAGAGAACGAAGGTGCCCAGGCGCTGCCGCAGGTCCTCAAGCACCTCAATCACATCTCCGGTTCGCACGACGAGCGGCTGCCCGAGCGCAGCAAGAGCATCGCGCAGCTCGCGCACAGACTCAGTCACCCACCAGCGGTGTCGGGCGCTCATATCCGGGGATCGCCACAACCCTGGCTCAAAGACATACAGAGGAAGGGTTGGTCCGGCCGCTGCTGCCGACGCAAGGGCCGCGTGGTCGGACACACGCAGATCGCGCTTGAACCAAACTACCTGAAGCTGTTTCGTGGAACTCGTATCCTGCACACTGCCCCGCTGCCCAATTCCAAGCAGGATACGCTACCTAGAGAGCGAAACCCAAACGGGCCGGGCCTTTTGGTGTAGTAAACACCGCGAACCTCTGTGCCGATCCGGCTCTCTTGCCTGCACCAGGCTCCTCATCGTGAAAAAGAAGTTTCTGTGAGTCGTCTACACGAGGCATTTGGAGACACCTGAACAGGAGCAGAGGAATGTGGTGAAGGTGCAGGAGGATGATACGGATGAAGACAAGGAGAGGGTGAAGCGAAAGAACGCTCTGCTACAAGCTCCTTGAGATGGTGCGCCACGTTCTTCAGAGCACCCGGAGGCCCTTTACTCCCCCGCGCTCAGAGTGCGCAGCTTCTCCTCGGCACCCGAAAGCAGCTTCCGCAGGTGCTGCACGAGCACGCTCCCCTTCTCGTAGGCGCCGATAGCGCCATCGAGCGGCAGGCTGCCGTTCTCGACTGCTGCCACTACCTGCTCCAAGAGCTTGAGCGACTGCTCAAACGAGAGCGATTTGAGCTGCTCGTCGGCAACCTCGCCTGCCAGAACTGACTCAAGCGACACTTCTTTAGCTGTTCCTACCGTCTTTGCCATTTCGACTCCTTTGAAATCTTCTGAACATTTCCCGAAATCACGCCATCAGCAACCGCAACTTCAAGCGGGGCGCCAACCGCCACGTCTTCGACCGAGCGCACGTGGCGCCCCGACGAAGAGACGACGCTGTACCCACGCTCGAGCACACGCTGGGGGCTAAGCGATTCGAGCCTGAGCCCGAAATGCTCAACGGTCGCCGTGAGGATCTCTACTCGGCGGCGACTCCCCGTTGAGAGTCTCGTTGCGAGGGTGTCAACGCCGCGAGTGCTGAGTTGCGCTGAGCTTCTGCCCGCCTGAACAAGTCTGTCGCGCAGGCCTTGCACCTTGGCTGAAAGGCCCTCAACCACGCGATCTGGCCGGATTCTAGCCAAGCCAGACTCTGCCGACTTCACGTGCAGCCGAGCCTCTGCCAACACACCGCTTACCCTCGCCCCGAGTCGCCCGGCAAGCTCATCAACTCGCTGCGCGCGCGGCTGAAGCCAGCGATCGGTGTCTCGGAGCCGCCGCTCAAGCTCTGCTACGCGCAGCAGGAGGTCGCTCGCCTTCGGCACAGCCATCTCGGCCGCCGCGGTGGGAGTCGGCGCCCGCATATCCGCGACGAAATCGCACAGCGTTGTGTCAACCTCGTGTCCAACCCCCGAGATCACAGGCGTGCGGCAAGCAAATACCGCCTTCACCAGCTCCTCTTCGTTGAAGGCCCACAGATCCTCCAGCGACCCTCCCCCTCGGGCCACGATGATTACATCGACTAGCCCTGAGCCATCCATCCTGCGCAACGCCTCAGCAATCTCCGCCGCAGCTCCCTCCCCCTGCACCCGCGTATCAGCGAGGTAGACCGGCATCGAGGGAAAACGCTCGCGGATCTTCACCATCATGTCGTGAATCACAGCGCCCGTTTTCGAGGTAACGATGCCGACGGCTTTGGGAAAGAATGGAATCGGCCGCTTGCGCTCCGGAGCGAAGAAGCCATCCCGCTCAAGGCGCGCCTTGAGCTCAAGGAACTTGCGTTGCAGGTCGCCCTCTCCGTCCTCCACCATGCGGCTGACAACGACCTGAAGCCGCCCCGAGGCTGGGTAGACGTTCGGCCGCCCGTGACAGCGCACAACAAGCCCCACCGCCGGCCGAAACCGCAGCGTACGGGCTGTCCCCGCCCACATCACGCACGACACCTGGGCCCCCTCGTCCTTGAGCGAAAAGTAGATGTGGCCACTCTGCGCTACAGTGATTTGCGAGATCTCACCCCGAAAAAGAAGCTGCGGGAAGTTGAGCTCAAGTATATCGTTGAAGAGACGGGTGATGTCGGAGACCGAGAGGTACTCAGGCCCGTCTCCAGGTGCCCCGCTCGCAGCGGCGCGTTTTTTGAGGTTTCCGTCCACAGTGGGGACACTACTACGAAGAAAAATTAACTCAAGCGGAACCCAGAAGCGCACTAGGGTCGGTCCGTACGGCCGACTGAGCCGGTACTGGAACATCATTTTCGCCTCGGCGCTGCTCGACCCACTCCTGCCGTACGTTATTACGCCCCGCGTTCCACCCGAGGTCGCGCTGGCCGTTGCTGCTGCGCTTGGACTGATACTGCTCCCCTGCCTAGCACAAGGCCGGTTACAGAAAACGATCTCTCGCCTCAGGCTCTTCAACCAAGAGTCGCTCAAGAGCCCGTCCAAGGCCGCCTACGCCCTAATCCTCTTCGCTGTTTCGGCTGGCCTCCTTCCGAAGATATTTGTGGCAGCGTCGCTCAATCTCTTCGTCTTCCTCGGGGTATTAGTCGTGTTGGGAGCCGTGCTGGTAAAAAACTTTCGCAAGGCAGTATCAGAGCAGCGGCACGAGTCCTCGCTCATGCAAGAGAATCCCTGGATCCAGATCGAGCGCTGGGAGACACAGCTCGTGACCCTCAACGTCATTCCACTCGCAGCTGCGCGGGCGATCGGGTTTTGCGGCGTGCTGCTCGCTGCCGATCCTGGCGACCTCTTGCCGCGCCTGCCGTACTTCGTCACCTGCCTCGCGTTCCTCGCGATGCTCAGGCCAGACAAACGTCTCTTCCTCGGACACTGCAAGCGCTGCCGACTCAGCGTACCGATTGTGCTGGTCGACTACGGCTCGTGCCTGCGCTGCAACCAGGGGCTCTTTAACTCCTACCTACGAGCGATGAATCCGGGGCTCTTTCCCGTGCCGGAGGAAGCGCACCAAGCAGAGGCTTCAGAGCCCCCACCCAGGGCGAGGTGAGGACTTCCGAGCCGCCTGGCAGAGCTGCATTTCCTCCTGCGAAAAACAGCACCCTGTGATAGGGATATCGATGTCAGCTGGTGCGCTCTGCCACGCGTGTCCGAGAACCTGCTAGCGAGAAAAACTGCCATGCCAAAGGCTCCAACTATTATTCTTGCAATACTTGCGGCCTTCGCCGTGTGGGCGCTCAGCACCGGCTGGACACCCGAGATTCACTACGAACGTGTTACGTGGGGGATGTTCGCGGCTTGGCTCGTCTCTGTCAGGATCTGGTCTAGGCTCCGAAGCCGCGCGTTCCAATCGTGCGGGTTTCTCTGCACATGGCTCGGAGATCTCTTCTTCTCTTTGTCCCCCGGCGGCTTTCTGGTCTGGTACGGGGCTTCGGCGCCGCAAGTGCCTTCGTACACCAGGGGTGGCATGGACGTATGCGATCTTGAGCCCGGCTTCTGTGTCTCGGGAACTCGCGCCTTTATCGGATTCGGGATCGAGCTGCTCGTGGTCGGGTTCGTGATTGCCGGAGCACTCTACTTTGCGAAGCCTCGGCCTAAGCGCTCGGATCAATCTTGAGGCAGCGCGAGGGTTACAGTGGCCCGCGGGTGGGCTGTTTGGAGACGGTGCCGTGTGCGCCCCACTAACCGGGAGCGTCCTCGGCAACGGTACCGGTTACGGCTGCCGCTCCGCAGCACTCAGCGGAACTCCCGAACGAGGCACTAACCCTATCCACAGTAAACAGCCCTAGTGTTGCCTTAAACGGAATCAAGCTGAAGAAACTTTTTGGGAGCAGCACTAGCTCTTGAACCAAGAGAAGATGCTGCGACGTGATGAGCGCTGCGCCTCGGAGCCAGCCTGATCGTGCGCTTCGCTATCTGCCCCCATGCCATCCGGACCGCTGCCTGAGCCGAGCAGAACGCTCGCCAAGCGCACCGGCTGTCGAACAGAGCTGAGGATCTCTCCCGAGGCAGAGAGCAGGCTCACCGACAGCGTAAGGCCATCGGCACTCTCGCTGCCAGCATCACACTCGAATTCACACACCGTGTGGCCGAGACCAACTTGCTGACGCGCCCACGCTGCACGCTGCGCCGTTCCGAGGTTTCGGCGGAAGGCCTCGACGGGCTTCTTCCCTGCCGCATGCAATGCGCAGGAGAGCTGAAGCCCCTGCTCCAGTGCCCGGCCGCGCGGGATGTTGACCGCAACGCTGCAAGCGATACGGCTCGTCTGCGGAATGAGCGAGGCGACTGCGTCGGTGACACACGGCGTCGGAGCGCCGACATCAACAACTTTCGGCTCATTTCCCGATGGGGGCTTGATAAAGAAGTCTCGGCTTTGCGCAACCAGCTCCTCCCCTGTTAACGAGAGCACGCGCACTCGCGCAACGAGCGCAACCTTCTGAAGGCCTCGGCCGCCGTCCGGCGAGAGCGACCACCCGAGGATCTCATCCTTGCCGAAGTTGGCGGCAATCGCGTGGCTTGAAAATCCAGATGAGCTCTCAACGCACACGCCGCGGGTGACAGGCTTGAATCCCATGCCGAGAGGGTCTGAGAAGGCTTGCAGCAGCAGATGGCCATCCTCACGCTCTATCGAGATCTCCACTCGGTAGGGCTTAAAGAGCTCTCCTACCCGTCCAGACGCAAGGTCAGCGATGTGGCGCGATGTGTTTGTCGGCGCGAAGACAGCCTCAACTCGCACGCTCTCCTCTCCACCGAAGCTCCAGGCCGGATCAACCTCAAGAGTGCGAAGCTCGATCCCAATATCTTTCGTTCGCTCCCCGTCCTGCTCTGGATTCGCTAGGCGACCGGGCACCTGCACTGTTACGAGCCCGATATCGCCGCACAGAATCCGGTCATCCGAGGAAACGACCACAACTTCGCAGGTGAGCGCGTGCGTGCCTGGCTCAAGCAGCAGGAACTCAACCGGAATATCGACACACAAGCCACGGTACACCGCCCACGCGCCACGCGGGTGCAGCACCCGGCGGTAGCGGTACGAAGAGACTGACTCAACTGCTCCGCCCAACTCAGCAGCGACGTACGGTATTCCGAGGGAGGAAAGCTCGACTACGTTGCCCTTTGAATCTACGAAGCGGCACTCAAGGAGTACGCTTTCACCCGCATGCATAAAGAGCGAGAGGTCGAACTGGGCCGAGACCGTGTGGCGCTCCCATCCGGCAACCACCTTGTGGCCCGAAGCGACGCGCAGGTCGGATATCCTGTCTCCTGAGACAACATCGTGCGGCCACATGCCGATGGAGTGAGGAGCCGGAACACCATTCGCTAGTGCCTCGCGCGGCGGAACACAGATGCTCTCCGGCTTCGCTGCCGAAAGCAGTTCCTGTCCATCATCGTCGATCACCGCTACGTGCAGCTGGATATCGCTGCGCCCTGCCGGCAGATCGAGCGCCGCATATGGAACGAATGCGCGGATGTCGTCGATAATGAGCCGCTGAGCGTTCGGACGAATCGGGACGAGAGAGCAGAACTGTAAGTCGTCTGAAGCCGCACGTTCACTGCCTGGATCAGTCCAGCTCGACCAGCCAGGTCGAGCGCGCACGGCCTCACCTGCTGTACGCACCGACACGCGCAGCCAGAGCGGCTGCCCGTCGTGCCCGACGAGCCGCAGCCCGCACGAGACGAAGCACCCCTTCGATGCAAAAACTTGGTGGTCGTGCATTACCTCGAACGAGAAGATCGCGTTGTCTTCCTCGCCTGACATCAGCACCGCGTCCGACGCCAGGTCGGCTTTGCGAGAATGGTGCACCTCTAGACCTGTGAGGCTCGCCTTGCGCTTGACGTACCACTTGAGCAACATCGTGAGCTCGTCGAGCTCCCGCCCGACATCGTACTCGCTGAGCGGGCCAGGCGCTGCAGAGAAGCGCTGAGAGGCACTATCAGCTGTCTCAAAGCCGGCAGCGTCCTGCACCTGCTGGGCGCGTCGCACGAGCCCAGAAACGATCGCCCCTTCAACTGAGCCGGCACAGAGCGAGCTCAGAAGCAGCGCCACGTTCGGCTCCATCGAGTACACCCCAGTTTCGCGGTGTGCGATCCGTCGGATGACTCCGAGAACAAGCTCAGAAACTTTAAGAACTGCCTTGCGCGTGCCGCTCACCGGCCGCACTCGCAGCTTGGCGGCCTTGCGTAGCGCTTCTTCAAGTGGCGCAACGAACTGTTGGAGAGCGTCTGAACGTGCCGCAACGAACGCTCTGATCTCTGAAGGCGTTGCACCACGCGGCTCGCGGTACAGCACAGGACGGGAGTGTTTTCCGTTGGTCGTCGAGGCAGCTCCCATGCCGGTAACAACAGCGCGTGAAACCTTGAGCGGTGAACTGGGATCTAGTTGGGCACTTTCCGTCCCCTCGTCAATCGGGGACTCCTTTTCAACAACGCTCATCTGAGGACGACCTTGCTACTGCGAAACTTACTTCAAAAAACGAGCTGCTCTTGAGGGACATACTACGCAACTCTCGCGAGCCCGCTCCGCTCTCACCACGCGCCACACTAAGCACATTCGCGAGACCCAACATCCTGTCGCGATTACCAGTAATTTCAATTACTTCCGGCTCGGTTTATTCCTGATGCGTAGGGTTGTAGGATACGCCTCCAAGAAGCTCCCGCTGTGTGGCGAGGGAACCTGTATGTACCCGCATCAGAGCGAAGTTTCAACCCGTGTTGTGGCAGTTCGAGACGGTTTGTCAGTCAGCCTCGTTTCGGACTATAAACTCGCCTCCCCCTAATCGAAGGGAGGGCACGTTCCACTCCGAGACAACTGCAAGGAATTCACTATGGCGACCGAAGTCAAGATGCCCCAGCTGAGCGACACCATGAGCTCCGGAAAGATCCTCACCTGGAAGAAGAACGAAGGTGATCAAGTTAAGCGCGGCGACATCCTGGCCGAAGTTGAGACGGACAAGGCTAACCTTGAGATCGAGTCGTTCTTCAACGGTGTGCTCCTCAAGATAGCAACGCCAGCGGGAACGAATGCCAAAGTCGGCGAAGTGATTGCAGTAATAGGTGCGGCTGGCGAGTCAGTTGCAGCTTCCTCCGCGCCAAAGGCGGCGCCAGCAGCAGCGCCGGCTCCACAAGCCGCTCGCCCGGCTCCAGCGGCAGCACCTGTTGCGGCGCCAGCCTCAACGCCAATGACCCTCGTGTCAGGCAGTGACAGGATTAAAGCCAGCCCGCTCGCGAAGAAAGTCGCGGAAGATCTCCAGGTAAACCTCGCCTCTGTGCGCGGCTCGGGCCCGAACGGACGGATCGTGCGGCGCGACGTAGAGGCTGCCGCGGGCGGCTCGGCTGCTCCAGCTATGCATGCGCCCCCAGCTCCACAGCCATTCTCCACGACCCCTGCCAACCAGGCGCCAGCCCGCGCAACGATCCCAGCAACAGGCACACTGACTCCGCTCTCGCGCATGCGCGAGACGATCGCTCGCCGCATGCAGGAGAGCGTAACGACGGCTCCGCACTTCTACTGCACGACCTCAGTCAACATGGGTGAGGCGCTCAGGCTTCGTGAGGTGCTCAAGGAGAAGCCTGAGTTTAAGGGGATCAGCGTCAACCACCTCGTCATCAAGGCCGTCGCGTACGGCCTCAAGCACGAGCCGCGTGTCAACGCCGCCATGAAGGATGGCCAAGTTTACCAGCCGGGCCAGATTAACATCGGCATCATCACCGCCCTCGACGATGGGCTTATCATCCCAGTGCTCAAGGAAGTCGACACAATGGCGCTGCGCGACGTCGTGTTTGAGGCCCGCGCCGCAATTGAGCGCGCCCGAGCTGGTCGTCCTAGCTCAAGCGACCTTTCCGGTGGAACGTTTAGCATCTCCAACATGGGGATGTTTGATGTTGAGAACTTCACGGCGATCATCAATCCTGGTCAGGGAGGGATCCTGGCGGTAAGCGCCGTCAAGGAGCAGCCTGTTGTGCAGAAGGGGCAGATCGTGGTCGGCTCCGTGATGAAGGCGACGGTGTCTGTAGATCACCGCATCATCGACGGTGTCATGGCGAGCACCTTCCTCAAGCACTTCAAGGAGGCTCTTGAGATCCCTGCCCTCCTGATGGCCTAACCGAGGAGCCGCATGTCTGTTGAGGTCCCCCGCAACGCTACGACGATCGTGAAGCCCTCGTGGCTCAAGGTTCGTGCTCCGGGCTCGCCCGAGTACCTGGAAACGCGCAAAATCGTAAAGGACCTCAAGCTCCACACCGTGTGCGAAGAGGCGCAGTGCCCAAACATCGGAGAGTGCTGGTCGCACCACACGGCTACGTTCATGATCATGGGCGAGCTCTGCACGCGAAAGTGCCACTTCTGCTCGGTCAAAAAGGGCAGCTCCGAGACCCTCGTGGCGCTCGACCCTAACGAACCCGACCGAGTTGGGCTCGCGGTGAAGTCGTTAGGGCTAAAGCATGCGGTTATAACTTCTGTCGATCGTGACGACGTCGCCGACAACGGCGCAGGGCACTTCAACAGGACCGTCTCTGCGGTGCGCAAGTACGCGCCAGACTGCAAAGTCGAGCTGCTCATCCCCGACCTCAAAGGCTCGCGCAAGGACTTAGAGACTATCTTGGCCTCGAAGATCGATGTGCTCAACCACAACATCGAGACCGTCCCGCGCCTCTACAAGAAGGTGCGCCCAGGAGCAGGATACGTTCGCTCGCTCTCGATTCACCGCTGGGCCAAAGAGATCGATCCGGGCGTCGTTACCAAGTCTGGCATCATGGTGGGCCTCGGCGAGAGCCGCGAGGAGGTCCTCGGCGTCATGGATGACATGCGAGCCGTAGGGATCGATGTCATGACGATCGGCCAGTACCTGCGACCAACCCAGAAGCAGCTTCCCGTGCGCGCCTTCATCACTCCCGAGGAGTTCAAGGAGTACGAAGCTGAGGGCATGAAGCGCGGCTTCAAGTTCGTTGAGTCCGGACCGTTTGTGCGCAGCTCTTACCACGCCTGGAAGCACACGGCAGACATCGAGATCCGGAAGTAGCCGTGACCCCCTCCCCTGGCAGCCTGTACCTCATCCCCAGCCTGCTCGGCGAGGCTGCGGTCGACACTTCTCTCCCAGCACTCGTTGTCCAGACCGTCTCGCGCCTCAAGCACTTCCTGGTGGAAGACGAGAAGAGCGCGCGACACTTCATTAAGAAGCTGTTGCCTGACTGCAACCTGCGAGAGCTCTCCCTTGAGCGGCTGAGTGAGCACACCGCAGCCAGCGAACTGCCACGCCTTCTAGAGCCGCTCATGGCCGGGCACAACGTGGGAATCATCTCTGAAGCCGGATGCCCCGCAATCGCCGATCCAGGCTCGAATGTTGTGCGCCGCGCGCACGAGCTCGGCGCTCGCGTCATCCCGCTTGTGGGTCCCTGCTCGATGATTCTCGCGCTCATGGCGTCGGGACTGAGCGGGCAGCGTTGGCGTTTCGTGGGATACCTGCCCGTGGCTGACGAGGAGCGGCGTGCTGAGCTGCGCGCGCTTGAGGACGAGGCTCTGCGCTCAGGAGAAACCCAGATTGTGATGGAGACGCCATACCGCAACCAGCGCCTGTTGCAAGAGATCCTGGCTGCCTGCCGCCCTGAAACGATGCTCTGTATTGCATCGAACCTGACCGCCCCAGAGGAGTTAATCCAAACTCTCACGGTAGCCGAGTGGCGAAAAATTGCCCCAACCCTGCCCAAGGTGCCATCCCTCTTTCTGCTCGGCAGATAATTCTTCGTTCGGCATCTCGGCTCCGCGTGAAATCGAGCCGCTACCCTGGGCGCTCCCGGTTAATGAAGCTTACGCCGAGACACTTAACCAGGGAACGGCACCGGTTCCGGCGCCGAGCAATCCACCTACGAGCCACGTGAACTCTCGCATCATGTGAAGCCTGTGGAGGGATGGACCGAAAGGCGCGATGCACGGGTCGATCTACCTTGTCTCCGTGCACTTTCTCGCCCACTCGATTCCACGAAGAGCCATACTATTATTAGGGGACCTGCTCACAAGAAGAGCGCTTAAAACGGCGAGGAAGAGGGATTGTAATCTCTACATGCACCCTGCTGGCTCAAGCCCCTCGCTGCTCTCTTTGTTCAATTACGTTGACTGGGATTATGTTCACAAAGAGGGCGGCGAGAACGGCGAGGGGGGGGATTTTAATCTCTTAATACACCCTGCTGCCTCAAGCCTCTCGCTGCACTCGCTGCACTCTTTGTTCAATTGTGTCGCCCGGGATATGTTCACAAAGAGAACGGCGAGGGGGACGATCCTCAGCTACCCTGCTCCCTCAGGCCTCTCTCTGCACTCTTTGTTCAATCGTGTAACTGAGAATGTGCAAACAAAGACCGCCCTGGAGCCAAGCCGCGCGGGACAGCTAACCGCGCGGTGTTGCGCCGAAGGCGAGAGCGAGAGTCGGCATTAGCTCCGAGCCCCTTTCACGCTCCGCTAACTCGCTGAAAAAGTTGAGTGTTTACACAACTCTGGTAACAGTTTACCTTCTTCTCTTTGTTACTGGCTCGCCCTGAAGGGAAGAGAAGGCCCCGCCCCGCACATGAAGCGCATCAAGGGAACAACGCTGGCTCTGTTTGGGCTTTTCTTCGGGCTACTGCTCGGATGTGGCGTTGTCGGCATCAAGTACTACCTCGTTCAAGAAATCGTCGACTCGCTAGACTCAGAAGTCGAGGCGTCGTGCGACTGTAAGCTCGTCTTCGACTCATTCTCGCTCTCCTTTCTGCGGCTCAAAGGGCGTGCCACTAATGTTCGTCTCGTCGAGAAGGGAGTTCCTCGGCTCTGGTTCGACGAGATCACAACCGACGTCGACATCAGCGAAATTCGTGAGAAGCGTGTCTACTTAGAGAACCTAACACTCTCGGGCGGCACAGCAGACGGAGTAGGCCCTGACTCGGTCATGTTCCGCTTCATCGACCAGATCACAAAGCCCCTGCCGCCCGAGCAGCAAGACCCAGACCGTTGGCGCGCCATTCTCAACACACTGAGAGTTGAGAACACCATGCTGCGCGAGCCGCTCGGAGAAAGCGAGATGCTCTTCCTCAACACCTCAATGGACCTCAAGCGAGAGGGCGAAGAGTACCTGCTAAAGCCACGCATCGGCGACCTACGCTACCGGTCGTTTGCCCCCGGCTCAAAGAACGTCGATTCCGAGCTGCTGCTCGGCAGCCTTTCGGCAGCCGTCAAGATCGAGGACACACGGGTGCTCTTCGACCAGGTTGAGGTTGGGCGAAACTCATCGCGCGCATCGATCCAGATGTCGGTCGACACCGACCACGGTGACCAGTGCAAAGGTGAAGCCGCCTTCGAACTCACGCCAGACTACATCGGGCTGCCGGAGTGGCTGCTGGGCTCATTCGAGGCGAAAACCGCTGTGGCGGGGACACTCGGCAGCCCAACCTTCCAGGGCCCTCTTCGAGCCAAGCCGGAAGCGCCCCTGACTCTGGCGTTCCCGAACGCCAAGCCGTTGGCGCTTGAGTCTTTTGGTGCAGACCTCTCGGTTGACGTCAATCACGGCGATCCTGTGGTGACGCTGAGCAACATCATAGGCTCGGCGGCCGGCTCAACCCTCAAAGGCACGGTACCCCTCACCTTCTCCGATGAGGGGCTGCATGCAGGCTTCAGCGTCGAGCTTCTGGAGTTCAACTTCGGTCCATTCGACCTAACGAAAGCGTCCGCCAGAGTTGATATCGCGCCCGATGGCGAGGACACCGTTACCAAGCTTGCTGTGCGCGCCCAGGATCTGCTGCTGCAGGGAACGTCACTCGGTCCATCCACACTCTCAATTACCATCAAGGGGGACTCCCTCGACGTCGCAGCCGATATCAGCAACTCGCGCCAGGGGGCGCTCAAGTGGCGCGGCGCAATCGACCTCAGCGGCAGCGAACCGCTGCTCTCGAAAGGAGACCTCACCCTCACCAACTACCGCTACCTTTCAACGAAGCCCTCAGAGGGCGGCGCACTCAGCCCAGTTGCTGTGACGGCAGGTCTCTCGCTTCGCGGCCCCCTCGACCTGGCAAAACTGAAGATGGAAGGAGAAACCTCCGTCAGCTTCCCTTCGACACCACAGGGGATGAACCTCAACGGCAAGAGCGTCCTCAAGGACGGCGTTCTCACCGTGTCGCTGCCCGGCTCAGCCTACAAAGGGGAGGCAAACCTGCGCGTAGACCTCGCCGGCTCAAGCGGCGGACGGCTCAATGTGGCGCTGCCTGGGGTTCCGCTCTCGGTCATGGTGCAGGGTGGAGATTGCGGCTCGATCAACGCCTCGCTCGACTACTCGTTCCAGCTTGCCAAGCCACTCGAGGGAACAGGCTCGATCGCGGCAGAAGACATCAAGGTAGGCTGCGCCCCGTACGTGCTCTCTCTGCCGCAGCGCTCCAACCTGCCGATCGTAGGTGGTGCCCTGAAGCTCAACCAGCTCAAGCTCAGCGGAAACGAGTCGACCATGACGCTCAACGGCGAAGTCGGTATCGCCAAGGGCTTCAACCTATCTCTCGATGGCGGCCTCTACCTGAGCTCGCTGCTGCCCCTCATGCCAGCGCTCGACAACCTGCGCGGGCTGCTCGTAACTAAGGTTGCCCTCAAAGGGCCGCTCGATGACCCGTCGTTTCACGGCACCGCCGAGCTTTCGGGCGGGGAGTTCGGAATTCACGAGCCAGATGTTGAGGCTCACAAGGTGGCTGGCAACTTCACCCTGAACGGCAAGGGAATATCCTTTGAGAAGCTCACTGGGTCAGTGAACTCCGGCTCCTTTGAGGTGAGCGGCACGGTCTTGCCAGCTAGCCCCGAGAACTCGACCCTCTCCGCTCACCTCAACCAGGTCACGCTTGAGCCTATCCCTGATGCCTCGCTCACTGTTTCTGGGGACTTCAAGCTCGGAACTGGCCCACAGCGACGTCAAACCTTGAGCGGCGACCTCGCGATCAACTTCGCCGAAGTGAAGAAGGAGTTCAATCTCAACAAGATTATCGTCAACGCCATCTCAGGCTACTTCCTCCCGAGCCGCATCAAGCAGCAAGCCTCGTCATCCTCGAAGCCGATGGATCTCGACCTGGATGTCCGTATTCATGCCCCTCGCAACATCTTCGTCCTCACGCCGTTCTTCAGCGCCGAGCTTAACGCCGACATCCGAGCTACGCGCTCCATCTCCGAGCCCGCTCTCGACGGCAAGATGGAGATCCTGAGCGGATGGGTCGGCCTCAAGGGAAACCGCTTCGACATCACCTCAGGCGAGATAGCCTTTAAGCCAGGGAACCTCACACCACAGCTCTCGATCTCTAGCGAAGGGAACGTGCGCACGCCAACAGGTGACACGATCCTTGTCATCCTCGAAGCGGAGGGGCCCCTCACCTCACCGCGCATCATCCTCTCCTCCGATCGAGCCCTCTCACAGGACGAGATTCTCGTGCTGCTCACCTCAAGCCGTTCGCTCACGGGCCGCAACATGGTGAATCGCTTCTCCGGCCCGATGCGAGAAGACGACCGCTTCTTTTTCTCGAAGTCCTCCTTCGGCAGTATCGGCTCCTTCTTCAGCAGCCTCTCGAAGATCGACGTGCTTTCGTTTGAGCCTGCGTATAATCCCTGGACTGGCTCGATTGAGCCCTCAGTCGTCGCGAAGAAGAACCTCTCGTCCCGGCTCGACCTGGTTGGAGAGAGCCTGATGGGCACCGTTCAGAGCTCGCGCGCGGGAGTCGTCTACAGCCTCTCGCCAACGCTCAGCATCAACGGCTTCGTCCAGAACATCAGCAACCAGAGGAACAACATCGTTAGCTCCGACCTGACCTACACGATCCTCGCTGAGCAGTCGACCTTTATCGATTTCGAGATCAATGGCATAGACGAATTCAGCGAGGACAACATCCTCTCGGCGGCGCACCTGAGTGTCGGCTCGCGCGTCAAGAACACCGAGGAGAGCCTCGTGTCGGTTACACGCGACATCGTTCGCTACATGAACATGCAGGGGCACCTCGCAGCCACCGCCGACGTTCAGTGCATTGAGGGTGAGCCGTACTGCCGCAAGCTCAAGATTGACATTTCCGAGGGCCCACCCTTCACCATCGCGGAAGTCGCAGTTGACGGAGACGGGCTAGAGCCGCGCTTTGAGAAAGAGCTGCGCTCCGAGGTTGAGCTCGGCGACCCCGCTACAAGCTCAACCGCCAACAACCTTGAGCGAGACCTCGTCTTGAGCCTGCGGCGCGAGGGTTACATCGCTGCGCGCATCTCGCCGAGCTACGAAGCGATACCGGGCACCTCGACCGCCAAGCTGATCGTCACAACCGACATTCAGGAGCCGATATCCTTCGTCTTTAAGGGCAACACCGTCTTCTCTGACAGCGACTTCCTCGACTCAATCGACCTCTTTACCCGCCGACGTCCGTTCGGTAACAACACAATTAAGCTGCTCCTGCAAAACATCGAACAGATGTACCAGCAGCGAGGATTCCTCTTCGTACAGGTCTCCTACACCGAAAACCGCACCAACTCAGAGCGGCTCATATACGAGATCACGATACATGAGGAGGCCCGAACGAAGGTGCGCCACCTGCAGATTAACGGGCGCACCGGCTTCTCAATGGAGCGCATCCGTGCACTCATGGACGAGCTCGGCTACAGCGAGCAGAAAGAGCTGCTCACCCCTGAGTACGCTGTCCCCTCCGACCTCGACACCTTACGGGATATCCTCACCGTCGTCTTCCAGCAGGAGGGCTTCACCGACGTGTCGGTCTCGTACGCGATAGAACCGGCGAAGGACAGCGACACCCTCGACATAACGTACACGGTCAGAGAGGGCGACCCACACCGCGTGCGGGCCATCACCACCACTGGCCTGCCCGCCGGCGTCACCGCTCCTCCTATTCCGGCAACTCCAGCCTCCTACCCCAAGGTAAACCAGTACATCGAGCAGCTCGTAGCCTCACTCAAGGACGAGGGCTACGTCTTCCCGTCTGTGTGGAGCGACGCAACCGCAGACGACAGCTCAATCGAGATCTCAATCGACCCGGGACCCCTCGCCACTATCGGCTCGATCTCGTACGAGGGGCTAAGCGAGCTCTCGCTTGAGACCGCCAAGAGCTTCACCAAGATGCATGTCGGGCAGCCGTACCGCCTCGAAGCAGTCAACGCCACCAAGCGTGCCCTGCTTCGCTCTGGGCTCTTCTCACGGGTTGAAGTCGTGGCCGCTGACGGCGAAGTGAATAGCCCGAACGAAGCGATCATCATCCGCCTTTCGGAGCGCCCTCTCAACACCCTCGAAGTCGGCGCCGGAGCGAACTCAGAGTTCGGACTGCACCTGTTCGGGGAGGCTACTGATAAGTCGCTCTTCCAAGACGGCAGATCGCTCTCCTTCCGCCTCGACACCTACCTCGACCAGCTCCACTTCTCGGGCAACAATGCCGACAACATCAGTCAGGGATTTGCGAGCCTGCGCTACCTCGACCCCGAGTTTATGGGCTCCAACTACGTTTTGACAGAGGAGGCCCGCTACCAGCGCCAGACCCTTTCAACGTACGAATTCGACCTCGACCGCTTCCTCATCGCGTCGTACATCTTTCGGCAGTTTCACCACGGCGTCAGCCTTTCAGCCGGCCACTCGCTCGCGCTCGACGACCTCTTCAACGTGAATCCGGACGCGATTATTGGTCCGCTCGACGACGGGCACGTGCGCTTAAGTTACCTCTCGGGAGTGCTCAAATACGACAATCGCGACGATCCGCTCCTGCCGCGCTCTGGGTACACGACGACCCTTGAGCCGAAGCTCTCGATGGTTGGAATCGGCTCGGAAGCAAACTTCGGAACGATCGTCGGCACCGCAACCGGCATCGTGCCGCTCAAGCCCCTCGGCGAGCGCTTCTCGCTTGGGTTAGTCGCTTCCGGCGGGCTCTCGCAACCGTGGGGGAGCACCACCGAGATCCCCATCACCCAGCGCTTCTACCTGGGAGGCCGCACCACCGTACGCGGCTACCAACAGAACTCTCTCGGTCCCGAGGGCGCCAATGGCGCGATTATCGGAGGCGACACCCTACTGCTCGCCAAGGGGCAGTTCCAATACCTGCTCTTCGATTCCTTCAGCACACATCTCTTCCTCGACGCCGGTAACGTCTGGCTGCGGCACGTCGATTTTGACCTCTCTGCGATCAAGCAGGGCTCAGGCGCTGGCTTCCAGTACCTCTCGCCGATCGGCCCAATAGGCCTCGACCTCGGCACCCCACTCAACCCCAACGCCGGCGACTCGCGATTCCTTGTCACCTTCTCCGTCGGCAGCGTCTTCTAAAAATCCACAGCGTCCCAAACCACTGCGAAAACCGGCATCGGGAACGCCCCCGGTTTCGGCTCCGGCTCCGGTGCCGCTCCCAGCAACAAAGAAGGGATCTTTGTGGAATCGATTGCGCAGGTCGATGCGAGTAATGTTCACAAAGAAGTCAGCGAGAAGAGCGAGAGGTCTTAAGGTTGTTTCTATCTCGCCCTCTCTGCTCTCGTTGCTCTCTTTGTATGTAAGTACCTCTCGCTCGCTTTTATACCTTTCGGGGACGTTCACGTGGAAAAGCCTAGTTTATGGGTCAAAGCAAAGGCTTACGGCATCGCTGCCCTTGTTACATGCAACTCCACGAGGAGCCCATCGCGACAGCTCGCTCACAACTCCCAACTGACACCCCCCTCCCGCCTGAGCTACAATCCCAGGATGCTCTTCATGCGCTCCCTAGCTTCTGCCTGCCTCCTCGTCGTGCTCTCGGCCTGCCGCTCGATTGTCTTCATGATGGAGGTTCCGCCGCTCACTCCGCAGGAGCCTATCGCGCACTCGGTTGTCGCACATCGAGGCAGCCTCCATACAGGGCTGCCCGACAACACTCTCAGTGCCCTGAAGCAGAGCATCGCTGCTGGGATTCCGTTCTTAGAGGTAGATGTGCGCCGCTCCTCCGAGGGTGAACTCTTCCTCTTTCATGACGGGAGCCTCTCTTCCTCGAATTCCGAAGGGCCTGCTGAGCTGTGGGGCGAAGCAGTTCAGTCCCTCCCGCGCGAAGCCCGCGAGAGCGTGATCCTCACCTCGAATGAGCGTATTCCCCTCCTCTCTTCAGCGCTCGAAACTGTCCGAGGCTCGGGAAGCGCTTTGCAGCTCGACTTCAAGGGCGAATCTGACGAGCTGATCTTCGCTGCGCTCGATCTGCTCCGCTCGCGCGGGCAGCTGCACGACGCCGTCTTACAGATTCGCTCGCCCGCGCGAATCCCGCGATTGCTTGCACGCGCCCCAGAGGCTCGGATCGTAGCCCGTGTGCGCTCTGCCGAGGCTCTAGAAGAAGCCCTGCGCTACCCCATAGAATTTGTTGAGCTAGAGCGCTGGGCCACCCCCCAAGCGATTAAGGAGGCCCACCAGAAAGGGGTCAAGGTGCTGGTAAATATCTCTGGAACATCCCTCGACGAGCCGACCTCGTGGGCCTTCTTCCGTAGCCATGGCTTCGACACCATCATGTCAGACCACGCTGACCTCGCTCTCAAGCAGTCCGAAAAGTAGGCTACAGTTCAACTACGCCTCCTTAATCCCCGAAACTCAGCGCCGCTTAAGCCCTTTTGGGCGGTACCGCTTTTGAGTAGTATCCCGGCAACAGCTATGGACTCACCCTTTACCGTATCCCCCGCCACCATGAAGCGGAACTCGTTCTACCTAACTGTCGCCATCCTCACGGCGATCATGTACTTCCACCTCGCCACGCCGTTCATAACGATCCTGTTCGGCTTCCTGATGCTGCACTACCTCGGGAAAGTTTTTCCGAAGAAGCTCGCGGTTGTCGTCTTTAGCATCCTCTTCGTTGTGCTCATCTATCTTTTCGGCCACTTTATCTCTGAGGCCGTCGGCGCCCTGCCAGCAGCCGCGAATAAGTCGATCCCCATCATCGTTGACTTAGCCAACAAGTACGGCTTCACACCCCCATTCACCGATTCCGAAACCCTAAAATCCTTCTCAGTGGTCAAGATCAACTCTCAGCTCCACTCTGCATTTAAGTTCCTGAGCATCTTCACCAAAGAGTTCGTGTACGTAATCATCGGAGCCGTGGCGACCTGCGCCATCTTCTCCAACAGCTCGATTGACCTCGGCCGCGGCTCCTACCGGCTGCAGAACAACTTCTACTCCGAATTCACTCGGCACCTCTCTGATCGCTTCCGTTGCTTCTTCCAGAGCTTCCACACCGTTATGGGGGCTCAAGTGATCATCTCTGCGGTAAACACTTTCTTCACGGGTCTATTCCTCTTCTGCCTCTACCTGCTAAATACCCCGCTCCCCTACTCCTTCGTAATAGTAGTAGTAACGTTCCTGTGTGGGCTCCTGCCAATAGTCGGGAACCTGATCAGCAACACCATAATCTTTATGATAGGCCTGACGCAGTCGATTCAGCTGGCCGTTATTTCGCTGTTATACCTAATCGTGCTGCACAAGTTCGAGTACTTCCTCAACAGCAAGATCATCGGCGGGCGAATTAAGAACCC
>CAZZJR010000045.1:18894-20979 GCA_964654585.1 uncultured Bdellovibrionales bacterium | reverse complement strand
CTGTAGCAGGGTGGCTGGAATAATTTTGTCGAGCTACCTGGATTATGAGGAGGAGATGGGTGCAGGTGCAGGAGCAAGAGGAGGAGGAAGATAAGGAGCACGGACGGACGCCGGGCGGCCTACCGGGATCTCCTCGGGGAGAAAAGGGACTCAGCTCCGCGAGAGAACCAGCGAGAGCCATTCCCCTTGCGACTGCTCGCGTTCAAGGCGCCAGCCGAGAGTGGAGCAGAAAGCTTCTGTTACCTGGTCGCACACGAGGCCGGTGATACCGGAGAGGAGGGCGATGCAGCCGGGGGAGGCAACCCGGGTTATCTCCGCCGAGAGCGCCACGAGCGCCTCGCCGTACACGTTGGCGAGGATTAGCGGAAATGAGCCCCTAATGTCGCTGAGCGGCGTGGTTGAAACTGAAACGAGCGCCTCTACACCGTTAAGAGCGACGTTGTCCGCGGCGTTTGCAACCGCCAACGGATCGATGTCGATTGCGGTCACCGGCGCGCCGAAGAGCTTTGCCGCCGCGATCCCCAAGATGCCGCTTCCTGTGCCGAGGTCGAGCACAGACGCGAACGGAGTTTCCGGCTGAAGTTGGCCCAGCTCCGCCAGCAGCATGTTCGTCGTCGGGTGGTGCCCAGTGCCGAACCCGAGACCGGGGATTATCTTGATCGAGCCGGCTGGCACCTCGCGCGGATCGTCGGGGGACTCAACCGGAACAACTTGCAGCGTCCCCGCCGCGACCGGCTGCCATAGCTCAGGACATGAGGCTGTCCAGTTCTCCTCAAGCACCTCCTCGCGCGAGAGAACGCTGCACCCGAGCTGCTCGGCGGCGAGCGAGAGCCTTTGCATCTCAGCAACAGAGCTGCCCTCAATGAAACAGGCTATCTCGGGCGGGGTGTCGATAGTGGTGCCAGAGGCCCCAGCGTCCATCAGCTCCGAGCAGATAGAATCGAGCCCCTCAGAGTCGATCTGTGGGTCGCTCGGCAGGAGCAGCAGCTTGTACCAGGTCATTGGCGCCTTTTTTTCAGCAAAAAGAGATACGCCCCGCGACCCATGAGGGTTCGTCGGGGCGTTCTCACGTGAGCAATCCGAAGTCCTAGATAGACTTCTTGATCTTCTCGACCAGCTCCTCCTTTGGAACTGCTCCGACAACGCGATCGATCTCCGCGCCACCCTTAAAGATGATCAGGTTCGGAATGGCCCGCACGTTGTACTGCGACGGGCTCTTTGGGTTGTCGTCTACGTTTACTTTCACGATCGTGACCTTGCCAGCAAGCTCCGCCGCGATCTCTTCAAGTACCGGCGCTATGCTTTTGCACGGGCCACACCACGGTGCCCAGAAGTCCACAACAACTGGAGTGGAGGACTTGAGGACCTTCTCCGCGAAATCTGCATCGGTAATCTCTGCTACGTTAGCACCCATACTGAAACTCCTACGAAACGGTTCAGGGTAAGTTTTCCGCTCAAGCTGCCAGTCGAAAGCTCCCTTGCTAAAAGGGTCTTGTGAGCCGACTGGCGAGAGCGACGTCTAACCTTAGCACCGTCGAGAGGCTCCTTGAAACTCCCTGAGTGTGCGCCAGATTGCGGAGCAGGGGTGGGGCATCTTCTGATTGGGAATCCTAGGCGGTCATCGCGGATGCGCATATTTTCCCCGTGAGTCCGCGGTGTTGAGTGGGCACTCGGCGAAGCGCCGGTTCTGAAGCCTTATCCGGAACGAAGAATGCTCGTTTAGCTTTAAGTTGTTTGAACCTACGACGAGGTGTTCGGCTTCCTAAGTTTAAGAGAGTTAAAGTCCTAACCGGTGGTGCTGCGACCAGCGGAGAGGGACAGGGAGAAACGTACTATGAAGGACCTACACGACGGGCGGACGCCGCTCACACAGTCGCCGTACCCTGTTCTCGTAGTTGATTCCTACGCCAGAGGCATATCCATTGGGCGGATTGACCCGCAAGGGCCAGGCCTCGGCCTTCAGATAGAGGGTGAAAAGTCGGGTTCGATGCCCCTTCGGAGCCGGTACGTGATGCGTTCAGGGGAGCCGCTGGCTGACCTTGAGCGCCACCTGAGCCGGCTCTCGGAGAAGGGGGAGCTGCGGAG
>CAZZJR010000045.1:0-18794 GCA_964654585.1 uncultured Bdellovibrionales bacterium | reverse complement strand
TTCTGGCTCAGGCAAGATTCGCACCTTCCGCTGGTTGAGGCGGTGCAGTCGATGGCACAGGAGCGGTTGATTCATCCTGCTGAGATGGCTCCTGCAGATCCGCAGATTAAGCTGTTTGGGACTCTGTAGGGCGAAAAAGGGGGGAGAGGTCCTAATTCTTTTCGTTCTCCTTCTCATCATCCTGCACCTGCGCCAGACTCCTGCACCTAATCACGGCAATTTCATGGATTGCCCGCGATAGTCGTTCCGGAGAGCTGGATGAGGACGAGGAATACAGTGCAGGGGCAGGAGAAAGAGTAGGATTAGGACAAAGATGAGACGCGCGTTGCTGCGCTGCGGCATGCTTTGCACGTAGGGCTCCCTTTTCCCCGTGCCGAATCGCCCTCCATACGCTACATTTTCCTCCTGTTTGCATGGGCGGGGAGCAATCAATGAGAGTCGCAATTGTGGGTGGTGTTCGGACTCCTTTCGTTAAGGCGGCAGGAGTGTTCTCGCGCTACTCGGCGCTCGATCTCGGCAAGCACGTTGTGGTCGGGTGTGTCGAGAAGCTTGGGCTCGATGCAGCACGCATCGACGAGCTGTACTTCGGCACCGTGCTGCTCGATCCGCGAATTCCGAACTTGGCGCGCGAGATCGTGCTGCGTTCGGGCCTTCCGAAATCAATCGTTGGAAACTTCTCCGCTAATAATTGTGCAACCGGACTGGTTGCCGCGAGCGCCGCCTCTGAGGCGATCCAGAGCGGCCGAATCTCGTGCGCGCTAGTTGGCGGCAGCGAGTCGATGTCGCAGCCAACCCTGACTTTTCCGCGCAAGGGCGAGCAGTTCTTCATCTCTCTCAACAAGGCACGCTCGCTCGGGCAGAAGCTCTCCAAGCTGCTGGCTTTCCGGCCCGGGTTTCTCGTTCCGCAGGCACCTAGCCCGAAAGAGCCATCGACGGGGCTAACCATGGGGCAGCACTGCGAGATCATGGCGCAGGAATTCGGTATTCATCGCACGGAGCAAGATGCGCTCGCTCTTCGCAGCCATGCCAACGCCGCAATAGCGAGGTCAGAGGGAGTTCTCGCGGCTCAGATCTTGCCCTTGGGTGAGGTGGCAGAGGACAACCTGATTCGTGGCGATACCTCGATTGAGAAGCTTGCCTCGTTGCCGCCGGTCTTTGACCGAAGCGTGAGAGGCACTATCACGGCGGGGAATGCGAGCGCGTTGACCGATGGGGCTTCGGCTGTGTGCTTGATGTCAGAGTCGGCCGCGCGTGAGCAGGGCAGGGAGGTGCTGGGCTACCTCGATGGAGTTCAGTTCGCGGCGCTTCCGCCAGGGGATGGGCTCCTGATGGCTCCGGCGCTTGCTTTGCCGCAGCTCATGTCTCGGCTTGGATGGCGCGTAGGGCAGGTGGATATCTTCGAGATTCACGAGGCGTTCGCGGCGCAGGTGCTGTGCAACATGCGTGTGTGGCGGGACGGCTGGCCGCGCTACCCGAAGGTCGCTCCGATCGGCGAGATTCCGGAAGAGAAGGTCAATATTTTCGGCGGCTCGATCGCGCTCGGGCATCCCTTCGCCGCTACCGGAGGCAGGCTCCTCATCAATGCCCTCCAGGCGCTCCGTGCTCGGGGAGGAGAACGAGCGGTGATTAGCATCTGCGCAGCGGGCGGCGGTGCCGCCGCTGCGGCAGTCTCACTGCCCTAGGCTAGGGCAGCCGTGGGACCACAAACAGAGGAGGCTCCAGGCTCTCGGACGAGAGGCTAGTAGTCGAATCGGTCACCCGACGAACCTGAGCCTGATGAGCTTGAGCTGCCGCTAGACGGGTAACCACTTGAGCCTGAGCTGCGGCCGCTGTTGCTGCGGTAGTACGGGTCGCGCGCCTGGTTTCTGCGGATCTCGTCGATCTCTCTCTGCTGGCGACGGATCTCCTCTTCCTGTCGGCGAATCTGCTCGTCCTGTGCTCGTGTGCGGCTCTCTTGCCTATCCGATTGGCCGCCTATCAGCGCACCACCAAGCGCACCGGCTGCTGCTCCGATCGCGATACCGCCACCAGTGTGTCCGGTCTGATTACCGACGATCGCGCCGAGACCGGCGCCGAGGGCTGAGCCGGTCAAGGCCCCGGTCTCAGCCCCTGAGAGCTGGGGACCGTTCTGTCCGCACGCCGAGATGGCGAGAGCTACCGTGGCAACGAGAGGGGTAAGGAGCGTTCGTCTGAACATACGTTAATCTTCCAACAAAGATGGCCGTTGTGGCTCCCCGTCGAGAGTATCTCGCAGGGCTGCCGTAAAGGTACCGCCAGCAGCCGCGCCCCGCAACGTGCGGCGTCGGTCGCTTGGTTCCTTACTTCACCGCATGTGGTAGCAAAGCTGCGTGATGTCTGCGAGCCGAAAATTTCAGTGCCGGCAGCAAGCCGAAAATCTGCCGGATTCTCGTGCTCAGGGGCGGACCTACCTACGATAGGCGACCCAACCAGCTGAAATAACTAGCGAAAAATGGCTCTGAAAAAAGAGCTCAAGAGCCTCGGCGTTCCAGCCGTAACTATCAGCATCGGGGACAACACCCCTCCAGTTGTAGCAGCTGTTGCAGTTTATCCGCTGTGCCTTGCAGTTGCAGTACCAAACAATCGTGTTCCAGCAGTTAACAAAGTCGTAGCTGTTTTCGCAGTCCGGCCTTTCTAGACAAAGGCAGGTCGGTAGCCGCGGAAGCTGTTGCGGTCGATGTCGAAGCCAGACGGCGATGAGCCGTTAGGTTCCTGTCAAAGGACTGACGGGAGGCGTCGATTATTTCAAGGAGGAATATACTGTGCCAATAACCATTAACTCGAACTTGGCGTCTCTGAGAGGTCAGAGACTCCTTACCGCCTCGTCAGACCAACTCACGAACGTTTACGCTCGTTTGAGCTCCGGTCAGCGCATCAACAGGCCCAGCGACGACGCTGCCGGCTTGTCGATTGCGGAATCGTTGAAGGCCAACCAGCGCGTAGCGGGTGTCGCTATCCGTAACGCGCAGGACGGTATCTCAACGATTACCATCGCTGACGGCGCGCTTGGCCAGATCGGCCAGGTGCTCGCTCGACTAGCTGAGCTCTCGGAGCAGGCTGCGAACGGAACGTACTCGACTCAGCAGCGCTCTGCGATGCAGAACGAGTTCGTTGCGCTTGGCTCTGAAATTGAGCGTATCGCCACAACGACGACGTTCAACGGAGTTGCGCTCCTGTCGGGTAACTCGCAGCTCGTGCTGCAAGTTGGCTTCGATGCCGCCTCAACGTCCCAGATCATCGTCAATCGGCTCGAGGGAACTCTTGCTGGACTCGGCCTCTCGGCCGACGGGGCTTCTGCCCTGACGTACTCGATCTCGGGTGCTACGGCGGACGTAGCTCAGTCTGCTGCGCGGCTAGCGCTTGAGGGCGTCAACAACGCCATCACGTCGCTGACCACGCTCCGCGGACAGCTCGGTGCGGTCGAGTCGCGCCTCCTCACGGCAGTCAACAACCTCTCGGTTGCTCGAGAGAACTTTGCTGCCGCTGAGAGCCGAATTCGCGACATAGATGTCGCGCAGGAAGCTGCGGAGCTGACTCGCCTCAACATCCTCCAGCAGTCTGGTGCTGCGGTGCTCGCTCAGGCGAACGCTCAGCCTCAGCTGGCTCTCTCACTGCTGCGTGGATAGTGAAGCTGGGCGGCTCGCCGCATAAGGCGGGCCGCCCGTTTCTCTTCTGAGATTGACGTGACAATTTTGACCCGTTAGCGACAAAGGACCTTCCGCCCGGGCGAGCCGGGCCGGGAGTTGCTCCGCAGAGCACTCGCGAGCGGTTGCCGGGTCGGTTCACGTTGTTTGACCCCGTAGTGGTAAGTCCTTTGTCGTGGGGTGCGGAGCGAAAAAACTCCGCACCCTTTTTTGCCGAAAACACTTTTTAGCCCAAGACGAAAGCCCCGCAGCGGGAACGGCACCGGGAACGGTTCCGGCACCGCCCCCGGAAACGAACAATGCGGGCGAGATGGGTCTGTCTGACGGAGATTTTCGGAGCTGGAGCCATAACCGAAGCCGTGGCCGTTCCCGCTACCGCCCAGGGGCGATCTGTTAGAGTTAAAAAGAAAGCCCTCGGCGACGATCAGATTCCGAAGGCCCAGCAGCTACTTACGCCACCCTCAAAATCATACTCAAGAAAAAATTGCCGCCTGCCGTAACTTCCTTTGTAGCAGTTGTGGTGTTGCAGTACAGGCAGTACCGAAGTTTGGTTGTAGAAGTTACCCGAGTGGTTCTTTGAAGTCCTGATTTCGTACTCCTCCATAACTCGAGCGGAGCAGGGATGCGCCGTTTGAGGGATCGGCACGCACACTCGGAGCAGGCTCACAAGGCTTGCGCCGCTGCGAACGGGAAACCGTTACATAGTGCCATTGTTGTTCAAGGAGGAATAAGTCATGGCGATTACGTTAGGCAATAATATTGCGTCTCTCAAGGCGCAGTCCCGGCTAGGCAAGACCGACCTGGCCATCAATAAGACCTATGAGAAGTTAAGCTCTGGTCTTCGAATCAACACGGCGAGCGATGACGCTGCGGGTCTCGCGATCGCCGATGATTTGAGGGCCAAGATTCGCATAGGTCAGGTCGCAATCCGAAACGCGAACGACGGCATCTCGACCGTGGCGATCGCGGACTCAGCTCTCAGTGAGATCGGAGGCGTCTTATCGCGCCTCGCAGAGCTTGCTGAGCAGTCCGCTACCGGCACGTTCTCCGCGATCCAGCGTTCCGCGCTGCAGAGCGAGTTTACGGCGCTTGGCTCGGAAATCGAGCGAATCGCCAACACAACTGAGTTTAACGGGGTTAAGATCCTGTCGAGCTCAAGCTCGCTCACGCTGCAGGTCGGATTTGACTCGACGGCGAACTCCCGTATCTCGTTTGACAACGTGACGGGAACACTCGCCTCCCTGGGGCTGGCCGCCACCAACTCTTCGCAGCTCACGTATTCGCTCAACGCGAATTCTCTTGAGCTTGCCCAGAGCGCATCGCGTATCACGCTCGATGCGGTGAACGGGGCGATTCAGTCCCTTGCACAGACGAGAGGCGCCCTTGGAGCGACTGAGTCGCGCCTGCGCCTGGCGGTCAGCAACCTTTCGGTCGCTCGCGAAAACTTCGCGGCAGCCGAGAGCCGAATTCGCGACCTGGACGTCGCGGAGGAGGCCGCCAACCTGACGAGACTGACGATCCTGCAGAATGCAGGCGCGGCGGTTCTCGCGCAGGCCAACCAGGCTCCGGCCCTCGCGCTCAAGCTCCTGAGCTAAGCGCGTAGGCTACTGCCTTGACGAGCGGGCCCGGTGCGGGGGCGAAAGCCCCGCGCACCGGGCCCGTAGTCTTTGGGCCCCCGAGCTCCGCACACGGCACCCGGAACGGCCCCGGCTCCAGGAACGAAAAATTACGGCCAATCAATTCGTTTGGTAGGTGTTTTCGGAGCCGGAGCCGTGGCTGTTCCCGTTACGGGGGGGGTGTGGGGTAGCAGAGACTCTAACTGGCGGTGATCACTTGTTCTTTATCCCACAAACGCTAAGAAACACCGCGCGCCGTTCGCACCATATCTCTGGCTGTGTATCGGCTGCAGGTGAAGAGGTATGCAAATTAACAACCAAAGTGGGCGTGACGGCCGCCCCGCTGGAGCAGTTGGAGCTGATAGCCGAGGACCTTTTCCCGTTCCGAAATCCTTTTCGCGCATTCGAGAGCCGCTGGACCGCTCTAAAGCTTCGCTCAATGGAGTGCAGTCGCCGATTGTACCAACAGAAGCCGACCTCCTACGAGATGAGCAGTACGCCCAGAGATACTATGAGGGCAAGGACCCGCAGCATTTTGTCCTGGAGAAGGAGGGACTCTACGCCATCCCCGTCTTTGATAGGAAGGATCTGCATCGCTGTCTTGATCTGCTGGAAGCAAAGAAGCTTCTGAACGACGAGCAAGTAGAGGCTCTCAAGGCCATCATGTACAAGCGGGCGTACGGAGAGTTCCCCTGGCAGGAGTGGAGCAAGTTGGGGCAATCCGGCGGGGATGCCCAGTCGGATGCGTTCTCTGAGATCATGCAGCGCATTCCAAAGGAGCGTATCGATTGGGCGATCGCAAAGGCGACTAGCCTCAACGAGCGCGCCGGTATCCGTGTGATGCTGGCCCGGAAGTCGGGGGAGAGCGGGTTCATCAACCCTGAGTTGGTCCCAAGCGGTCCTGTGGTCTTTATCAAAGGGAACCCGGTGCTAGACCCGAAGGTAGAGACTCCGTATTTTCGTGAGCAAGTAGCGAAACTCATAACAGTTCCTGAAGGTGCTCAGACTTCCCGAGCCACGATCTTTCTCTCCGACATTCACATCAAAGGAAGCAGGGGGGAGGAGCGTAATTTCAGCGCAGCGCTTGAGACCTTAGCCAAGAGCCCGCCGCAGCGCCTCATTATCGGCGGGGACATAATAGACGCCGTAGGCTTCAAGGGCGTCTGCGATCGAATCGGCCGAGCCATTGCTGATCCGCGAGAATACCTGAAGGCACTCGAAAAAAATGAGCGTGACCTCTTTTTGTCGGTCGCAGCATCACGCCTACGCTCGAAGATTGAGGGGAGCCTGACTCCGGGCGAGGTCTCGTCGGTGCGGAGGCAGATGATCATCGACCGCATGCAAGACATTCAAAAGAAGCTGCCCGACACTAAGATATTGCTCCTGCTCGGCAACCACGACATGCCGAGACTCGAAACCGCCTTACCCATGAGGCAGGATGCTCAGCAGCGCGGAGTCCACAACATCCTCGGCGTGAGATTAGAGGTGACCGAGGTTCCAACGATCAGCCTTCGCAACGGGCAACTAGCTGATGGCTGGCTTCGTTCGTTCCGGAGTGACCTCCGCGTGGCGCTTGAGTCCAAGGGGGCAATCGAGCAGAGCTTAAAGAAGTTTGACGCACTCACAGATATGCAGATACTCCAGGTCGCTCGCATCTTCTACCCGATTAAAGGTGAAAAGCTTGAGAGGCTCCATGAATTCTTCTACTACGACGAAAGCTGGGCCAATGAGCTACAGCTAGATCTTGCGTGCTTGGGCATCAACACACTAAACAAGCGCTCCGACAAGTACTACGAAGTCGATCTCGGTGCGACTGAGAAGCCGCAGAAGGGGTTGTTGTCGCATCAGCCCCTAGAGAGTGGAGATAATCTCAATCGCGTCATTCTCGAGAGGCCGATGATCTCTGGTGGGCAGACCAAGTGGCCTGACGGAACCCGCTTCGTCGTCGCGTTCGATCAACATGCTGCGTGCACCGTCATCATGGACCGCGACGGCAGCTCGGTGTCGGTGCACCAGGTGGGCAGCCTCACTCCGAATTCGAACCCGGGGCAGCGATTCATGTGCGCGGTGATGGACCCCGACACCGGGAGCCTTTTTCACCTGACCTTCGCTGACGAAGATGGCAACTTGTCGGGGCTGCGCTTAGCTGACTATCGCCAGCTTCAGTACATCCTGCCGCAAGTAGACCCGAACGCACCAGCGTCGCTCGCGTCGACCACGGGCAAGTTGGCGGGCAATTTGGCTACGGCACCGTTTACTGCGACCTAATGGTAATTACCGCACCCGGCCGAGGCTTCTTGTAGGTGTGCCACGCCGAGCCGCCGCGCTGGAAGATCTCCCAGTACTTGCGGCCGTGTCCGCTTGAGCCGGGGGAGAGCACCTCAGGTGGGGGGGGGGAAATGCTGTAGGGGGCAGGTGGCAGAGAGGGGATGTAGCCGGGGTACGGGCGGAGAATAGCCTGGCTAGAGGGGAAAGATCGTGGTCGGAAAGCGAGCCGGACGGACCGGGGGCGGTTTGGCTACTCGCGGTTGATCTTCTCGATAGCAGCCGCGATGAGTGGCGCTCGCCGCAGGCGCCCGATGCAGTTGTTAAGCGTTCGTCCACCCGCTCGCCAGAGGTCGACGCCAAGCCGATAGAGTGGGCTACCACTGGCATACCTCTCGGCAGCGGTGAGCTTGATGTAGAGGTCTATGATTCGCGCGGAATATGACTGTTTGGCGTCCGACGGTGGCGAGTGCTCCTGTATACTGCGGTCGATTTCCCAAGGCAGGGTTTGATTTATGCGATCAAGAAAATACCGAGATTTCCCCAGATCGACTGCGCCGCCTTCGCCATTGAAGTGCATCTCCGCGAGCGAGAGGTCAGCGTGGGGGCAGAACACCGCTGATGCCTCGGTATACCAGCAGACCGCCAACGCGTCAGTCTTCGGCACACCGATGCTTGAGTCATCGGCTGAGCATCCCCTGCGAAAAAGTTCCGCGAGCTGGACCTGGCTCTCCATGTGACCCGAAAGGGCGGCTTCCGTGAGAAGATCGAGTCCCTTGTTGACCTGACGCTCGACCCCGTCGCCGTAGGTGTGCATCATTCCGAGAGCGTACTTCGAATTGATCTCTCCGGTAGTAGACGCCTTTGCGAACCAGTATGCTGCTTTTCGACGATAGTTCTCGGCTTCGGTGTCGAGGAGGTGCATCGACCCCAGCCTCTCCTGAGCGGCAGCATCCCCGCCGGCAGCCGCTGTCTGGTAACACGATCGCGCCTTGATCGCATCAGCCTCCACTCCAAGGCCGAGCTCGTACGCTATACCCACGAGCCGCATGGCGCGCGCGCTACCGGCATTGGCCGCTTCGTTGATCAGCTTCAGTGATACATCGTCGCTCTTAGGATACTCGCGTCCGCAGCTGAGAGTTACGGGGAGCTCGGTCGCGGCAACCTGCATTGGTCCCAGCGCTGCCTTGCGGAGGTACAACTCGCCGCGCTTAGCATCGGCCGGTGAGTGCTCACGAGCACTGAATATCAGTCCCAAATGGAGCGATGCGGCCCGAACGCCGTCGCGACTGGCCTCTTTGAGCAACGCAATGCCTCGCGGCTCGTCCTTCTGCACGCCCAGGCCCTTTGCTAGCATGAATCCTAGCGTTGTCTTCGCCATGAGGTGCCCCCCTTTGGCAGCCAGCTCGAGCCACGCCTGAGCCCGTTCTGGGTCGTGGGCTGTGCGCACGCCGCTGAAGTAGTGAATTCCTAGCGCATACTGGCTAGGTGCGTGCCCAGCCTTCCCCAGCCCCGTTAGCGTCTCGATGGCTTCCGAGACATCACGTGCTGTCTTCGCTCTCTCAAGCGATGAGCGGGCGACTTGGTGCGCAGCCGGGATACTTCCTGCGTCTGCGGCGTCTCTGAGAATCCTTAAGGCCAAGGGCACATCTCTCTTGACGTCTCGCCCCATGAAGTAGTCCATGCCGAGCTGATAGAGCTGCTCGCCTCGCGCTCCCGGGCTACCCGCCTCGGTCCGTAGGTGTTGCCCAGCGGCTGGGGCAGAGAGGCTGTCATCGTCTCTTGCCGTAGCTCTTTCGTTCGCGTTCTCGGGACGCCTCTGAGGGTTGTGTGGTGTGATCTCCAAGCGGCTCCTTCGCGCCACCGGTGTCTCTGGGTGGCAGCATGTGCTCACTAACACTATCAGTGCTGGTCGACGTAGCTGGGGGGGCGGCGGTTCCGAGGATAATTCAGATCTGCGTTAGACCCCCACGGTCCCTTATTGCTGGGAGGATCGTGCGCTTAGCTGACTATCGCCAGCTCCAGTACATCCTGCCGCAAGTAGACCCGAACGCACCAGCGTCGCTCGCGTCGACCACGGGCAAGTTGGCGGGCAATTTGGCTACGGCACCGTTTACTGCGACCTAATGGTAATTACCGCACCCGGCCGAGGCTTCTTGTAGGTGTGCCACGCCGAGCCGCCGCGCTGGAAGATCTCCCAGTACTTGCGGCCGTGTCCGCTTGAGCCGGGGGAGAGGGCGATGTCGCCGGCCCCTCCTCGATGCTGAAGTTGCAGAAGAGGACGCTGCCGTGGGGGTGGTATTTCATGGGCTTTGCCTTGAGGAGAGAATCGGAGGTGGGGCGGGGAAGTTCGGGGGCAGGTGGGAGAGCGGGGATGTAGTCTGAGTGCCCGCGGAGAGTAGCCCGGCCGGAGGGGAAGGGGGAAACTACTCAGTATTGCGCGTTGAGTAAGGGCCTATCCATTCCAAAGAAAGACCACTTTTTTGCTTGCTAGCGGCGATTCAGAGCAGAATTCATAGTGACCGAGTTTCACTTCCCTAACGCGTATTCGCAAGTATAGTCAGCTTCGAATCGCTAGGAGGAATTATGCAACAGAGCACAATCGAAGCAGCGGCTACCCAACTTCTTACTCGCGGATATGCGAAAGTGGCCATGGGAGGCGAGTTCGCTGATCGGGTCTCGAAAATCTTTCAGACCGCGGACGCATTCTTCTCGAGGCCGACTAGCGAGAAGGTTAGCTACGCGGCTCCCGATATTCTTGAGGGATATCGGCAGTTGGGCATCGAGTATTCAAAATCGAAAGATAGGCCAGACCTCAATGAGTCGTTCTCGACCTGGTTAAAGAATATTTCGGTGTCGACAATCCAACCGTGGAGTTTAACAAATACTCTCCATCGTTCAATGACGGAGGCGCTTGAAGCATACACCGCGGTAACGAATGAACTACTTGATCGTGTTCGCCTGGCCGTTAATGCCGAGGCGCCGGCATTGTCAGTTGGAGATATTTCCTACCTGCAACTGAATTACTATCAACCGAGGCAACATGCGCGTGATTATTTGCAGGACGAGCATGAAGATGGGCATCTTCTCACTATAGTTAAGCCGACGGCACCCGGACTGGAAGTTAAGATAGGGGGCGTCTATCAACAACTTGAGGTTTCTCCGGACGAGTTCATCGTCATGCCGGGTAGCATATTTAGCCTATTTACGGGGGGGCGGATTCCGCCGCTCTATCATCGGGTGCGCAATCACGCAAACGTGTCAATAAGAAAATCACTTATGTTCTTCGTCAATCCGTCGATGGATGTGGCGCATAAGCCGTGGGTCATGGACGAGTCAAACACAGGCGTGGACATTCGGGAGACCGTAAACGAAAGGTCGGCTGCCTTTGGACTGAATCCGATTCGAGACACCGTCGTAAAAGATCACTCTCACGCGGGTTATTAAAAAAATTCAAAGATGGAGACAAAGATGAGACATCGGCAAGCGCTTGTCATAGGAGGATCGGGCTTTGTGGGACGAGCTCTCGTACCAGTTCTGTTGAGGCAGGGGTTGGGGGTCACTCTCCTCAATCGTGGTACTCGTCTCGTCGAGGGCACCACGCAACTAGTCGCCGACCGTCATGATTACTCGCAAATGGAAGCGGTCGGGAGAAACGCTGGCAGCTTTGATGTGATTATTGATACGTCTGCTTATACCGCTCGCGCGACGGAGATAGCCTGGGAAGCTTTTGCGCCTAAAAGTCGTCACTGGATCCAATTGAGCAGTGCCGCGGTGTATCGCGAGACCCCCAATCGTTATCCCCGTGAAGATGATCAAATTGGAGGTGCTGCAGTTTGGGGGGACTACGGAGCTGACAAGTCCGCCTGCGATGAATTTCTTCTAGCGCGAGCGAGAACAACACCGGTTACGATTCTCCGCCCCCCTTACCTATACGGGCCCGGGAATGACAACGATAGGGAGAGTTTCGTGTGGAGTCGCGCCTTGCGGGGGGCTCCGGTTTTGCTTCCTGCAGACGGTACGACCCGCATCCAATTCCTGCACGTAGAGGACCTCGCCACAGCCATTATCGCGTGCGTGAACCATAAGCCGGAGCGATCCGCAGTGTATAACGTGGGTGCTCCAGAACGTCCAAGTTTAGCCGAGTGGGTGAATCTCATGTGCGAGATCGCGCAATGCCGAAATGTTGGCGTTCTTGCCGGTACGAGCGCAAGGAGCTACTCGCCGAGGCAGTACTTCCCATTTCGTGATTATCCATGCTGCGTCGACGCAGGCCGAATTACCGAGGAGACAGGCTGGAGTCCTTGTCACAACATTCGGAGCGGGTTCACGTCTACGTATGAATCGTCAGACCGCGACGAATTAAGAACCCGTCCGATTGAGTCTGAGGTAGAACGCGCCATATTCTCAAACATACAGATGAATCGCTCGCCAGGTATACCTCATGGTTAACCGGTTAGATCAACAAATTGCTCCCTATCATGAGGTCGCTGCGGAGGTTCTTGCTCAGTCGAGGAGACTCGCGGAGGATGTGCGCCATTCGGTCGTTCAATATCTCGGCGCCCGAGGGGCAGAACAGGAGGCGCTCGCCTTAAGAGCTTCGGAGTCCCGTCGGCTCACGGGAGATGATTTCATCGTGGTCAGGGCAAGCTTGGAATTTTCCAGCTTTTGTAGGCAGAAATGTTCTTTCTGTGGGATGAACGCTTTACATAAGGGGCTCAAGCGATATCGCCTGAATGAAGATCAGATTCTGTCGATACTTGACTCCATAGCAAAGCTTGGAGTGAAGGACCTGCATCTAGCATCGGGTGAGGATTGGGGGTTCAAGGGAGAAGCTTTAGCGCGTGTGGTCAAGGGCGCCAAAGCTTTTGGACTAGAGGTAACCTTGGTTACGGGCCATAGGTCCGTTGAGGATTATATCCGGCTTCGGGAAGCTGGCGCGGATCGATACATATTAAAAGTAGAGTCAACAAATCCGGATGTTTTCAAAGCCTCGCGGATGGGAACTGAACTTAGAACCAGAGTTGCCCACCTTCTCTTTCTTCGGTCGTTAGGCTTCAAGATCGGCACAGGTATTATTTGTGGATTGCCGGGGCAGAGCGACCAGGATCTGGCGAGTGACATAGGTTTTTTGGAAACGTTACGGCCGGACATGGCAAGTGTCAGTCGGTTTCTGCCCAATCCAGATAGCTCCTTTCGATCTCAAGCGGAAGGCTGCCCTGACACCACACTAAATTTTGTATCGCTGTTGCGGCTTCATCTCGCGACTCCAGGATTACGCATCCCAGCGGGCACCACGCTTGGTCGTCGCCAGATTGACGCGATAAGGCACGGGGCCAATGTTGTTTCCCTGCACGTCACGCCAGAGGAGTACGCCGACAAATACTCAGCGGATCGTATTTTCGAGCGGCACCTGGTCGAAATGGATGAAATACGTCGCCTCTCAGCTCAGACCGGACTTGCGCTCAGATTCGAACAACAGATGTAGTCATGCAAACTAGGATGAATATGAGTCAACGCGTAAAGGTTCTAGTGCTAAGCGCGGGGGATGGGGCCGGAATCAATTTCTGCAATTCCCTGAAGTTAGAGCGCGATCGCTATCATGTGATCGGGACAGATACCAATATGTTTCGCTTGGAATACGCCACCGCGGATGAAAGGTATCTTCTTCCAGATCCTGAAAGTGACACGTATTGGGGAAGTTTGACCCGACTTGTTCAAAAAACATCCCCTGATTTCATTTACGCGGCCGATACAAACAAAGAGCTCGAGTTGTTGTCTGGCCGGCGAGATCAACTTCCTGGAACGATATTCCTTCCACCAAAGGCGGCAGTCGAGGTGTATGAGAATAAGTGGGAGACCTATAAGTATTTGCAGCGAGCTGGGCTCACCGTTCCTGAGACAGTTCTGATAGAGAGGCCCAGTGACGTAGACGAAGCGGTGGATCGATTCGGGCGCGTTTGGCTACGCGCTATTCGGGGTAGTGGAGGAAAAGGATCGATTCCTACAGATGACCCCACAATGGCCAAGGCTTGGATAGACCGCCACGATGGATGGGGTAACTTTACCGCGGCCCGGGTTCTCACAAAAAAAATGGCTACCTGGATTGGACTGTGGCACGAAGGAGCGCTTGTCGTTTGCCAGGGACGCCGGCGATTACACTGGGAGTACGGCGCACTTTCCCCCTCCGGAGTCACGGGAATTACAGGGGCTCAAACCACCACGAGCGACGCAACGTTGCATCATGTAGCGCTTGCCGCCATCGGGTCGATTCCATTTAAACCACATGGAATCGTGTCAGTTGACGTTACCTACGACGAGAATGGAATTCCAAATCCCACTGAAATCCAGGCGAGCCGATTCTACAGTTCGATCTTCTTCCTCGCGAGAGCGGGTCTGAATCTTCCGCATCTCTATGTACAACTTGGCCTCCATGGGACTCTGCCGTCACTCTCGCGGACAGAGCATCCCCTCGAGGACGACCTTCTTTGGCTCAAGGCTGTCGACGCTCTTCCGCAACTGACGACTTTGTCGGCCCTTCAAGCGAAAGAACAGGTATACAGGATTTGACCACTATGCAGGTAGCTAACGAGACTTCGTCGTCTTTCATCTGCAAGATGCTGGCGCAGGCGGGCATCCGCGACACTATTGTATCGGTCGATGAGATCGCTACCGGACTTCTGAACTGTGTCTATCGGGTTGGGTTGTCGTCAGGGCGTGAGATAGTGTTGCGCGTACGAGAATTTAATCATGATGAGTATGGCCAGGAGTTCGCGGCCGAACAGTTTGCCTACTATTTGCTTCCCGAGGCCACGGTTCGCTGTCCAGATTTGTTGTATGTTTCCCCGCCGGGAGCCAGTGCAGGTAAGGCCTTCGCGGTGTTCGAATATTGTGTCGGCCACACGCTCGATCAAGCGTTAGGCAACGGTCAGTTAGTCGAGGCGAGCAAGCTACGGTTCCTTGAAAAGTTAGCGATTGCGGTCTCGCGAATTCATTCTATCAGGGGGCCTGGCTTTGGAACTCTGACCAATACGCTATTTGCCGCCACCGAAGTTTCCGCTTTTTGGCGGAAACTCTTCCACGCGGAGATCTCCCGACTGTCTGAAGTTGATCCACGAGGCGCTCGTCAGCTTGCCACGTGTTTAGATGGTTGGATTGACCAACTGCTCGCTCTTCCTTTGAAATGGAGGACTCCACGACTCGTGCATGGAGATCTTCATGGGCGCAACATAATAGTCGGGGCCGACGAATCACCCATATTTATCGACTGGGAGGCTAGCCGCTTTAGAGTAGCGCCTTACGATTTCGCTCAGTTGGGATGGCTGAATTTTCGAAACGACCAAAGCACTTTCGAATGGTTGCTCGAGGTCTACTGCGATGCCGCTGGCTTGAAAAATGCCGCTCAGGACTTTGCCAGGGCAACGAGGATATTCAAGGTATTTTGGCAGCTTCGTATGGGCATGTTCCAGCTGCGTTTTCCCTTCGCGGAGTCGTCCTACTTTGGATCGGCTCGACAGCACTTGCGCGAAGCCGTCCAGTTCGCTGCATCGGAGATATCAAGGCATTCAGATGGAGCGAGTTTTCCAGCTAACTTCGACGGAGTGAATCATGACTAATGAATCTTACCCGAAAATAGTAGATCAAATTTCGTCCCTTATTGACCGCTACGACGCGTTCGTAATTGATCAGTGGGGAGTGTTGCATGATGGAGGCGCAGTCTATCCGGGCGTCATAGACGCACTGCGTCTTATTAAAGAAGCCGGGAAGCCTTCGGTAATACTTACCAACTCAAGTAAGACCGATGCGGTAAATGCCCAAAGACTCGACCAGAAGTTCGCTATTGATGCGGAGTTGTACTCGCACCTCATTAGTTCCGCGCAGATTCTTAAGGATCGACTCGCCGCGAGGCGGGATGAGCCTTATTCCTCGCTTGGCGTCCGAGTGTATGTGGTCGCGGACGGCCAGGACGCAATCCTACTGGAAGGTTTAGATTATCAACGCACTGCTGACATCACAAACGCTGACTTTGTCGTGCTACTGAGTGTGGCCCCAGATCATACGGTAGCGGATCATCTGGGTTGGATCACTGTAGGCGCTCAGAGAGGACTTCCTTTGTTCTGCCCTAGTGCGGATGTTCTTTCAGTCAACATCCAGGGGGTTGTGAATGGAATGGCACCCGTTGTCCAGGCGTTCTCCGCGATGGGGGGACGCGTAATTAATTTGGGCAAGCCTTCATCGGATGTGTATTCCACATGTAAAGCCAGGCTAGGGGCGCCGGAAGGGGCGAAGATATTAGCGATTGGAGATCAAATTGAATCGGATATTTTCGGCGCTAACGCTCAAGGATGGGACGCGGCTTTAGTCATGACAGGGGCCTCTCAAAAGCGCTTCGCTAACCACAAGAGCCTTGAGGACGTTGTACGGCATCTCGTTTCATCACAGCCGACAAGTCATTGGCCTCGCTGGATTGCGGCAAGTTTTCAGTAGGAATTAAGAATATAATAGCAAAGGGATAACATAGGAGTAGTTGTGGTAGCAGATCGTCAACTTCCGTGGGGACAGCATCTTATTTTAGACCTCAATGGATGCCCACCGGAATTACTTAAAGACGGTGAACACATCCGAAATTGGTGCGCGGAATTAGTCCGGGCAATTGAGATGAAATCATACGGCGAGCCCCTGCTTGAGCACTTCGCGTCTCATGAATTCAATTTTGGGGGCTATACAATTGTGCAGTTGATCGAGACATCGAACATTTGCGCGCATTTTGCCGAAAACATAGGGCAGGTATATATCGACGTGTTTTCGTGTAAGCAGTTTGATCCGCATGTCGCTACAGCGGTGTGTCGGCAGTTTTTCAAGCCAGCTGAAATTGTGCAGGTCGACATGGAACGAGGCCTATTTCAAGAGCTGAAAAAGGCAGTGTAGTGAAGGGACCCGCCGTTTGTTATCGGTTGAGGACGTGCGAGCTGTCGAGGGAGGATGCGCTAGAGATAGGTGAACGTATCCGAGCAAAGCGCACAGTGTATGTCCACCTCTCTGAGCCCGATGACATAACGGCAAGCGAATTCTCACTTCTCAGTCGAGAACCCTCAGAAAGATACGCCAGAAAAATTGAATTTGGCCGCGATCCGCAGCAAATCCGGTTCGAGGGTTAGACGTGCCTTTCTGCTCGTATCAAAATGTTACCCAGAGCTCGACTACGAGGCTTGTTACATACAATCGGCGTCAAGTGCACTCGTTACTGCCCCAGCCTCACGATCAGGTTTTCCAATAAGGTGCGTGCTTTCGCAGTTAGATCGACTAACTCAGATACCATACGATTTCGTTTGCACAGCATCACGGCGGTTGCGAGTTCGCCCACGTTGCTAAAAAAGACGTAGCCAGGGCGCAGACGGAGAGTAGCCCGGCTGCAGGGGCAAAGATGGCAACTTGTCGGGGCTGCGCTTAGCTGACTATCGCCAGCTCCAGTACATCCTGCCGCAAGTAGACCCGAACGCACCAGCGTCGCTCGCGTCGACCACGGGCAAGTTGGCGGGCAATTTGGCTACGGCACCGTTTACTGCGACCTAATGGTAATTACCGCACCCGGCCGAGGCTTCTTGTAGGTGTGCCACGCCGAGCCGCCGCGCTGGAAGATCTCCCAGTACTTGCGGCCGTGTCCGCTTGAGCCGGGGGAGAGGGCGATGTCGCCTTCCTGCACGTTGAAGCTGCCTGAGGCAACGGTTACCGACATCTCGACGTCGTTGATCGCAACGCGCACGCGCTGACCAGGAGTGAGCCCTTCGAGCACGGCAGCGCCCTCGCGCATCGTGGTCTTTAAGTTTCCGAACGAGTCGATGTACCCAACGGCGGCTGGCGGCGGGGGAGGGATGACGTCGAGCGGGTTTAGCTTCTCAACGAGGAAGTCAGTCTGGCCGCGCGCTGCGCGCCCGACGAGCTGCGGGAAGTTGTCGCGCGAGCGGAACTGCGAGCCGCCTGTGTCGACTGTAATCGTCCACAGCTCAGCTAAGTCTTCACGCACGAACGAGAGCGAGTAGCCGGAGTTGACCGCCATGATCTTCACGCCGCTCTTGAGCACACCGTACAGGAAGCCCTCTCCCTCGTTGTTCGTTCGGGCCTCGCGGCGGTCCTTGCGCGGAGCGCAGTTGGCGTAGATCAGAGTATCGCTCGGGCGCAGCGCGTTGGTCTGGTTGCCGAGCTGGGCAACCACAAATCCGGTCGAGACCGTATCGAACGACTTCACCGAGGTGATGTGCCAGTGGTAGTCGCCGGGGATCTGGGCGGCGAGAGCCGAGACAACCTCAGCGCAAGCAAGGTCGCCTGGGGCATAGTCCATAACCATGTGAATGAGCTTCTGCATACAGCCTCGCTAGACTCAGATAATTTTTCCAAGATCCGACCGCTCCAAGGGTACCAAAGCAGCGATCCTTAGTCGCGAAATGACTGCTACTTTCCGTCAGGAGAGAATTCGGATTAGGACAGATTCAGACAGGTGGGAATAGCCTCCAGCCTTCTCTCTCGGAGAACGTGGCGTAGCACCTCCCATAGATTTACCATGTGGCGTGCCCCTTCTTCCGTCCAGTGCGCCGGCTCAGGAGAGAGCGGAGAGAAAGGGCCAGATTCATCCCCCTACTGGAGATCGCATGCCACCGCAGTTCCCTTCACCATCACTTGCAAAACGGCTTGCCGTCGGCACAACGGAGATCCTCTCTGAGCTGCGGGGTGCAGTCGACCCTCATTGCTCGCCGGTGGGGCTCTACATAGAGCACCTGTTTGAGCGCTTGAAGGCGCGCTGGGTTGCAAAGCACGGTGAGGGAGTAGGGGCCAGCGATGAGGACGCCGCCCTGAGGAACACTGAAACGGTATGCCGCTACATCCAGATTAATCTGTACCGGGCACTGCGGAGAGATCCCGCCAATAGAGCCTCAAAGATCCCTTCGCAGGAGATCCTCTGCGGACACGCCGCAAGGCTAGCCTTTGAGCCTCCGTATCCGCGGGACTGGCGGATCAACTCAGTCGCACTCGTGCCGCTTGCCGAGCAACATCTCGGAGAGGTTATTCCACTGGCGCGGGTGGCGGTGACTTTAAAAGACCTGACGGTAGCGAGGCTCTGGTTCTCGGGTAATGCACCACTCAGAGGCGAGACGACGTGGGAGCTCTACAAGAGGTACGACCCTGAAGGGGAGCGGGCGATGCACCTTGGGCATTTTTACACGGTGCTGCCGAAGTCGTGGCGCGAGCTAGCGGG
>CAZZJR010000044.1:0-21809 GCA_964654585.1 uncultured Bdellovibrionales bacterium | reverse complement strand
AGGTACTCGTCAGAACGCTTACCGCTGGACCACAACTCGGCTCTCCGGAGGACGCCGTTTAGGCCGATTGCTACCGCCACGACGAGCAGGCCGTAGAGCCCCACCACATTGGGCAGGGTATTGAGATTCCACATTATTTCCCGGGTCGCTTCCATACGGCGTAAAGTAGACGCATCGCTTTCTTAGCACCAGCGGTCTTAATAAATGAGGCAGTTGCACCCATGAGCGCTGTTAGCTCGCAGTAGGTCCGGCAGAAGGAGCTGGAGGGATGCCACATAGACCAGCTAACATATCGAGATCTAATGATATTTAAGCTTTATCCGGAAGTTGACAGTGACCTGATCGCCCAGGGACAATAGAGGAGAGTCCTTATGGGCATTTCGCCTGACCCACAAACTCCAGCGCTACGGCAATCAACGTTCGGTTGCCTCCATGGGCGTTCAACCGCACGGCGCTAAGGTTTTGCTCGTATGTCTCTTCAGCTAACAAACTTCTCGTTGCTTGCTACTGCCGTGTTGCCGCTCGGCGTGGCCGCCGCCGCGTACCTCTTTTTCATCGCAGCCTCGCTCGGCATAGCGCGCAGCAGCATGACGCGGCTTGAGGAGATGCTTGAGCGGGAGCACCCTGGCGCCGGACGAGCAATTAAAATTTTGCAGGAGCCAGGACAGTATCTGCTCTGCACCCAGTTCGGGCGCCTGCTGTCATCGATCACCGCTGGTTTCTGCCTGGCTCTCTGTGTGCGAGCGATCTCAAAGCTGCTTGGTAGCGAGCAGGGAGGCCCTCAGCCGATCTCATTTCTCGTTTCAGCCCTCGTTGTCTTATCTGTGCTGGCCGGATTGCTGGTTCTCGTTCAGGTTGCAAAGGCTGTTTCTCTGCAACAGCCTGAGCAGACGTTGTGTCGCATCTCAGGGCTGCTGTGCGCAGTCTTCTCTATCTGTGGTCCCCTGCTCATGTTCGCGCACAGGGTGGTTTCCGGAGTTCTTAACCGCTTCGATATAGAAGCTTCAAATGAGCGCGAAATAGCGGTTTCTGCGGACGATTTGGGCGAAATCGTCAAAGCGAGTCTTGAGAAGGGCACAATCGAGAAAGACGAGCAGGCTCTTATCGAAGGCGTCGTCGAGCTATCGGATCGTGTAGCAAGAGAGGTGATGACTCCACGCAATGATGTGGTGTGGGCTCACGAGAGCGCCTCAGCTGCCGAGCTGGTGGCCCTCTTCATGAAGGAAGGCGTATCGCGGGTCCTCGTGTGCGGCAGAGAGCTCGATGACGTTCGTGGAATGCTCTTGGCAAAAGATCTCTTCCCTTTCGTCGGCAAGCCATTGCAAAGCATCGAGTGGCGAACGTTCCTGCGCCCCGCATACTTTGTGCCCGATACTAAACCGATTAAGGACCTGCTCAAGGAGCTGCGGCAGGGCGGCATTCACTTGGCTGTCATTCTCAATGAGCACGGCAGCGTAGAGGGAATTGTGACGCTCGAAGACTTGGTCGAGGAGATCGTTGGAGACATCTTTGACGAGTTTGATTCTCCGGCTGAGCGCGGAGCGCTGTGCGCCCAAAGAGATGGCTCGCTCGTGTTTGAAGGTACCGTCTCGACATCTCAGGTAGCAGAGGAGTGCGGGGTGCAGTTCCCAGCCGGCGAGTACGACACGGTCGCGGGGTTCATCATGGCGCACCTTGGCCGACTTCCGGCCGAGGGGGAATGCTTCGATTTTGCGGGTTGGTCCTTTACGGTCTCGGAGGTGCATAAGCACCGCATTGCGCGGGTACTGCTCCGACCGCTGACGGGTACCGAACAAGACCAACCCCAGGAAGATCAATCCTTAAGGGTAGTTAACTCCGTCCCAAGGCGTGGTCGCTAGCCTTTAAGGTCGAATCGTTCCCTCTACCCCGCTCATCTTTACCTCTACGGGCATTAGTAGACCGAGTGTCGGTGCCGTGCGCCCGGGTGCTCGTTGTATTTTTGGCCGAACCTTTAAAAAAGCAGAGATTTTTTCATGGAGCAGGACCCACTCGCGCAGTTGCCGCAAACTGAAGCCCCCGACGTTGAGTCAGGGTCGCTGGAGCCAGGCGTGGCTGCCCTTCCGGCGAAACCAGAGGGGGAACAGCCGCAGCCAACAGTTCTCTCTGCGGCGCCTAAGCAGGTGGCAGGAGCTCCTGCTGCTGCTGCCGCCGACAGCCCGCGGGTCGAGGTTAGCGCTGCGACAGTGACGCGCATGATGGGCATCGCATCGACCGCGGATCTTCGCCTGCTGGAGGGCAGAGTGGACCTCCTCACTTCAAAAGTTACGGGCCTTCTCACAAAAGTTGACCGAGTGCTCTCCATGTTCGGGAGCATTCCAACCTCGAGCGACATTGGGCGGCTTGAGATTCAGGTCGGCGCGATAAAATCGATGCTACGTGAGCTGACCGAAGCCCAAGAGTCCTCAGGCGCAGCCAAGCGACAGCTTGACTCCAAAGACGCTGCGGACGAGCAGAGCAGGAAGCTGAAGGAAGGAATTAGATCGAGCTCGGAGTAGTGCGAACAGCAGTAGCTACGAGAGGAACAAGGTATGGCACGCAAGAAAGAGTCATCTGGAATCGCAACAGGGCCGCAAGCGGGCCTCACAGCCCAGATCGAGAAGACCCGTACTCGCAGCAAGAGCTACGTGCTCGATTTGCGGGTCAAGAGCCCAGCTTCTCGCGGCTACCTCGGTGTCGAAGGCCTCGATTCAGCCCCGGCAATAGTGCGGCTTGCGAAAGTGAAGGGGCTCGACGTGATTGCAATCACCGATCTCTTTAGCGCTGACTTCGTTGATCGCATGGTGTCCGCAGCGAAGGACTCGCCTCTCACAGTTATACCAGGAGTTTCAATTCGCTGCCGCGTCGGTAGCTGTGATGACGTGGTGTTCGCATGCCTGTTCGGCGAGTCCGTGTCAGGAGGTCGAATAAACGAGTTTCTGCGCGCCCTGGATGTGCCAACGGAGGCTGGGGCCAGGGAGATGCACCTCGTCAAGAAGCCGCTTCCTGAAGTGCTTTCCGTGATCGACGCGTTCGGGGGTGTTGCGATTCCAAGCCGGCTCGATAAGACGCCGACGCAGAAGAGCATCATCAAGGAGCTCGTTGAGACGTATGGCTTTCGCGCCTTTGACCTCGCGTATGCAGACTCGACTGAGTACTTCAAAAAAAACTGGCCCAAGGTGGCATTCCAGCTCTTCACCTTCTCAGATGCGAACGCCCTTGCGCAGATCGGCAGTCGGACCGCTAAGGTAAAGATGGCTGTGGCGGGGTTTGAGGGCATTCGAGAGCTCGTCGCGCGCCACTCCTAGGCCCCACACGGGGCGGTTTTTCATGCTTGAGCTGGGGGCTCGCTGGCTGTTTCAGGCTTCAATCCCTTGCAAGTTACTGCCCTTCACCCGACAATGTGCGGGATGGCTTATTGGCTCGTAAAAACCGAACCGGACGTTTACTCGATAGACGACCTTGCGCGTGACCGGGATACGGATTGGACCGGTGTCAGAAACTATCAGGCCCGCAATTTCCTAAGGGAGATGGCGGAGTCGGACAAAGTTCTGATCTACCACTCAAACGCGGAGCCCTCCGGGGTTGTTGGGGTCGGCTCGATCGCGGCTAAGGCAGCGCCCGACAAGACCCAGTTCGATCGCGCAAGCGAGTACTTTGACGCCAAGGCCACGAAGGATAATCCGCGGTGGTTCTGTCCAAAAGTCCGTTTCGTGAAGAAGCTGCGGCGGCTCATTCCGCTCGAGGAGCTTAGGAATTCGAAGGAGCTGGCCGGGCTGATCCTGCTTCAGCGTGGCACTCGCTTAAGTGTGTTGCCGGTCTCTGAGAAGCACTTTAAGGCAATCGTGGCGCTGGGGTCCTAGAAGAGAAGTCCGTGGTCGATCGAATAACCATCAAGACACCGCAAGAGATCGAGCTGATGCGCGAGGCGTGCCGCGTTACCGCGACGATCCTCGACGAAGTTGGTGAGCTAATTAAGCCAGGAATTAGCACCGAGGAGATCAACAGCTTTGTGCACCGGCGCACCACGGAGCTCGGCGCAATTCCCTCGCCGCTCAACTACAAGGGTTTTCCTAAGTCAGTATGCGTGTCCCCGAACGACGTGATCTGCCACGGCATTCCAGCACCATTTGTGATCCTCAAGGAAGGAGACATCGTTAACGTTGACGTTACTTCCTTTAAGAACGGCTTCCATGGAGACTCCAGCCGGATGTTCTTCGTGGGAGGGGAGGAGCTTTGCTCTGCCGAGGCACGTGAGCTGGTTAAGACTACGCGTGAGGCTCTCATGGCGGGCATCCGAGAGGTGAAGCCCGGCAAGCGAATTGGGGACATCGGTGCGGCTATCCAAGAGCTGATCAAGAGCACCAGGCGCGGATACGGGATCGTTCGTGAGTACACTGGTCATGGGCTGGGGCGTGAGTTCCATGAGGCACCACAGGTGATTCACGTTGGTCGGCGCGGCACTGGCGAGCTTATGCGCCCAGGGATGACTTTCACCATAGAGCCGATGATTAATGCGGGCAGCGCCAAGACCTCCCTGTCCAAAGTTGACGGCTGGACAGTGCGCACTGCTGACGGCGCCCTGTCCGCGCAGTGGGAGCACACTGTGCTCGTCACGGAGAGCGGGCATGAGATCATGACAGCCAGCCCGAAGGGGCTCTTCTAGAGATTGTTCCCCGACGCGTTTTGCTTGCTCCTAAAGGGCGATGTCTCTTGCAAACGCAGGCGTCGGACTCCCCCGCGGAGAGCGGCCCTCAATGGCCCAAAGCGGATAAGGGCAGCAGTAGCAGATATTGAGAACGCCCCTCTCGGATACGCGCAGACACCTCCCTGGACCTGTTGCCCTTTTTCAGTTCGCGCGAAGAACATTCCACGCCAAGCGTGGAGGAGTGGGTCTTGAGTCTCCTAGCGGTTGGAGAGCTACGCCCAGAGAAAGCGGTAGAGCCCTTACTCCGTATCTTGTTCCTCTGACTCAGATTCAGACGAGTCCCTTAAGAGAGCAAAACGCTCCATGCCGCGCGATTCGACCACCAGCAGCACACCCTTTTTCGGATCACCCTTCTCAACAGCATCCTTGAATTCCTCAAGGGTCAGGACCTCTACGCTGTTTACCTTGATCAGGATGTCTCCTGGCTGGAGGTCTGCCTTCGCTCCGAGACCTTGCGGGTCTACTTCGGTAATGACTAAGCCCTTTGAGCGAGATGTCTTGAGCTTGCGGGCCGTGCCCTCGTCAAACTCTTCGAGAGTTAGGCCAAGCTCCTCGTTCTGGCCTGAGGGGGTGCTGACCGGCTCGTCAACCTGAGCTGGAAGCTCTCCGATCTCCACATCGATCGCCATCTTCTTTCCTTGCCGGATAATGGTGAGCGGGATAGAGGTCCCTGGCTTAATCGCAGCAACCGAGTTGCGGAGCTGGTTCACGTTCTTAATCTTCTCCTTCCCGAGCTGAATGATGATGTCTCCCTGGCGGAACCCTGCGGTTTTGGCAGGACCCTTCGGGTCGACGTGTCCCACAAGGGCACCTTCGGTGCCCTCAAATTTGAACGTGTCTGCGAGGTCTTCCGAGAGGTTCTGAATCCCCACGCCGAGCCAGCCCCGCGTCACTTTGCCCTTGGTAATTAGGCTCTCCATGACCTGTTTCGCCATGTTGATCGGAATTGCAAATCCGATCCCCATGTAGCCACCGGACTTCGACACTATTGCGGTGTTGATACCGATCACTTCTCCGCGCAAGTTGACGAGCGGGCCACCGCTGTTGCCCGGGTTAATTGCCGCGTCGGTCTGAATAAAGTCCTCATACTGCCCATTGCCTGAGATCGCGCGGCCCTTGGCAGAAACGATCCCCGCGGTGATGGTGTTGTCGAGCCCAAATGACGCGCCAGCAGCCACCACCCACTCACCGATCTTCAACCTATCGGAGTCTCCAAGCTTCGCTACCTTCGGCAGAGTCTCTTTCACCTTGATCTTAATTACGGCTAGGTCGGTGCGCGGGTCGACTCCAACGACCTTCGCCTTGACGGTCTTTTCGCTGTTGAGACGGACGGTAACTTCATCAGCTTCGCCGATCACATGATTATTAGTGAGGATGTGCCCCTGCTCGTCGACTATGACGCCAGTGCCGAGGCCGCGCTGCGGTGTTGGCACCATCTTGTCCATGAAATCGTCGCCGAAGAAGTCGCGCAAGGCATCCGCGCTCTTCTGGTTCTTAGCTTTCTTAGACTTGGTTTCGGTTGAGATTGTGACCACTGAAGGGGTTATATTCTCGGCAACTTTCTCAAAAGTCTCCGACAGCTCTTGGGCAAGTTGAGCGCCGGGTAGTGTAGGAACCTCCTCAGCCTGTGAGTCCAGTGGGGGCAGAAGGACGGCGCCAAATAGTGCTGAAAGCAGAATGATTTTGCGGGTCTTTACGGCTTGGGGGTGGGTCATTTGCATACGAACAATCTTCTTAAAATGATCTTTTCGTGCCACGTTGGTGTAGCACGAAAGACGGGGGGTCGAAAGAATTATTCAGGAAAACATGATGCTTAAGCCTCTCCGTATACTGTACCTTCACGGGCTCGGGGGCTCGCCGCGATCAGCTAAGGCGCTTCTTGTGGCGAATCACTTCGCCAAACGAGGGATCCTGACGGAGGTTCCCGACCTTGCGATCCCGTCGCTGGCAGAGCTCTCCCCGCATCAAGTGGTGACATTCGTCTCGGAAGAGATCGCTAGACTCGCGCCTGAGCCCTTGGCAGTTATTGGAAGCAGCTTCGGTGCTTTCGTCGCGGCTCACGGCATCCTTCGCCTGTCGCCGCAGCGCCGACAACACGTGCAGTCTCTGGTGCTGCTCGCCCCGGTGCTTGAGCCGTGGGATAGCGGCAGCAAACTCCTGTCCCCAGAGGTCGAAGCGCGTTGGAGACAAGAGGGGAGCATGCTCGTGGAAGACCTTGAGCGTAGTGTGCAGGTTCCCGTGCATTTCCGGTTCGTTGAGGAGCTCAGGGAGGTTGCCGGCAGGGAAATTGTGCCCGTGGTGCCTACGCTTGTCATTCACGGCACTCGGGATGAGACTGTCAGCGTGCGGCAGAGCGAGAGGTTCGTCCAGCGAAATCCGGCTGTTGAGTTGCGCCTGCTAGATGATGACCACCGGCTGCTCGGAGAGCCGGCAGCGTTACTCTCGTTAGTCGAGGGATTTATCCAGCGCCACACCTGACAAACTTCGGTACGGCTATACAAATGCTCTTCCGCAGGCCTCGTTGCGTGAGATAATCAGGGGTATGCCGATTATCCCGCAAAGTCGCCTGTTACTGTACGTGGTCCTGATCGCCGGACTAGGGTACTCCTTGGCGTCCGCGCTCAAGCACCAAAGCTCGCCACACCTGCCACAGGCCCGGCAAACGTCAGGGCCGCCCGAGCTGGGACAAGAGCCTTCACCAGCGTCGCTATCACTTGATCCTCCTGCCCGTAAAACAGTGCCTCCAGGTGCAATAGACGAAGACGATGCGCTGCTCGCGCTCAATTCCTTGAGCCAGGATGATGCCTCAGGCTCTGAAATTGATGAGCAGAAGTCGAATGCAGCTTCCCCAGCTTCCGCAACACCTAGCGCCGCAGCTCCGGACACGGACGGCAACCAAGACTTGGCGGGCATTTCTAATGATGATGACGCGCGCACAGTTTTCTCCGATGCGCAACCAATTGAGCCCTTCGGCACTGGTGACCAGTTTATTGGTGGGGGAAGATCCTCTGGGGCTCCGAGCCTTCTTGGAGGGGGTGGTCCGGCCGCGCAGCAGCCCCCGGGCAGCCCTGGGTCGTGGGTCTCAGGGCAGGCGCGCGGCTACGCGATGCTGTATGCGATGCAGCCTGGTGCTCGCGCTGTAGTTGAGAGCAACGTGGCGACGCTGCTCGCAGCACAGATTCGTGAGCCGTACATCGGAGTCTTGGTGGATGGCACTTTCAACGTAGACACCGAGTACCTCAAGACAGTGATCTCACGGCTCTCGGTTGACCGAAACCTGACCGTTGAGCTCTACCTGACGAACGGCGCGACACAGAGGCTCTACGACCAGACTCCGATTCGAGCACCTTTTGTTACGCTCAATCCGCTGGCCTTCCGCAGTCGGATTCAGTTCGATGAAGGGTTAAAGCGGGAGTTCTCGTCAATTGCTGCGCGAGCCAGGGACCTGTTTGAGTACAGCAAGCAGCAGAATCCTGCAAATCAGCACATCGCGAGCGTGATGCTTGAGGACAACCTCGACGTGGGCGCGTACCGCACGATGCGCGAGCTTGCTGCGCAGCAGCTCGATGGAACTGCTGGCTTCATCCGCAGCACCTGTCTACGTTGTGTGAGTCCAGACGACCGCGGCAGCGACATCGACACCGCCGGCGACCCGCGTGAGGAGCATAAACCAGAGAAAATGCGCGAGCTGAGGCGAGGCGATGGTTTCACGCTCGACGGCGCGGGATTTCGTTACCCGGGGGAATCTTCCACCCTCGGCATCTCGCCGGAGGAACTGAAGAGTCTCGTGCAAGAGGGGTCCACGAAGGGATTGCGGTTCTTCGGGTTGTGGCGACACAATTGGCAAGGTGCCAAAGAGTCTTCCAGAGACAACCCGCACCCGGACGAGCGCAACTATGTTGCATCGACGCCGGAGCAGGAGGCTTTTGAGCTTGAAGTGCTGCGCCTCGGACTGGTCGCCGAGCCTTCGGATGAGAACGAGGAGGCGGATAGCGGCGTTCTCGGCATGAGCCCGTAACTGGCTTGGATGTTTTCGGCGAGAGGTACAGAAGATGGAGTATGCAAAATTCAGTGCGAGCCGTGAGCAGCTCCATGCGGCGATTGCGGCTAGCGCGGCGGCGATCTTCCCGTTGGAGCAGGCTTTGAGCCATGCGAGGGCGACTCGCGGCGAGCTAGTTGCTCTTGTGTCAGCGGCCGGTGTTGCCCCAGAGAAAATTCAGGTGGCCGCGGATCTCCTAACGGTGCTGGACAGCACCGCAGTTAGCGCGGCGCTGGCAGTCAAGCGCGTTTCGGAGCGAAAGGTTGACGTGGCAGGAATCTCTACGGCACTCGTAGACCTGTGGGGAATGGCGGAGGCGGGCACCGCGCTGTGGTATGACGCATTTGTTCGGTTCCCAGGTGACAAAGGTGCAGGTCGTGAGCCGGCTCTAAGGGAAACTGTGCGATTGCTCGGACCAGAGGCTGTGTCGATAGCTACGCAGCTACACGAGCCGGTCGTGCAATATGTTGAATTTGTTTCAAAAATAGCCTCCTAGGCAGGCTGTGGAAGTACTAATCCCCTGAGATCCCGCGAGCTTGACCGAGTTGGCGGTTGTGGTACCCTCTGCCACTCTCCGGGTCGAGGTGGGCGTTCCCGTCGCGCTTCCCGTTTTTACCACTCTGCTGCTGTCGTCCTCCGCTTTTTGCGAGGGGGCGTGAGGCTGATTGTTGAGGCTATCCCGGAGAAACTGTGTGTAAAGCTCGTGAAACGCGCGTTAAGCGTGAGGGCGGAAGAGTTTAGAGAAGTAGTTATGAGTACTGTATTCGTTTCGGCTGAGGCAGCTCGCGAGAGCTCGAAGTGGTGGGTAATCGATGCCTCGGGTGTGCCTGTTGGGCGGCTAGCGACAGAAGCCGCGCATCTCATCCGCGGTAAGCACAAAGCGACGTTCACTCCGAACGTTGACGGGGGAGACTTCGTTGTTGTGTTGAACGCCGACAAGGTTGTGCTCACGGGCAACAAGGGCGAGACGAAGATATACCGTCACTACACGGGGTACCCGGGTGGACTGAAGGAAGTTCCGGGAGCGAGGATGCTCCAGGATCGTCCAGAGATGGCGATCGAGCGCGCAGTTCGCGGCATGCTTCCAGAGGGAATCCTCGGACACCGACTGCTCGGCAAGCTCAAGATCTACACTGGCAGCGAGCATCCGCATGCGGCGCAGTCGCCAGAGGCATTCACAGTTAGTTTTCAGCGCAACAAGAAGTAAGGAGCTACGATGATCAAGGGTGGTGGATTTCACGCTATTGGGCGCCGCAAGACAGCGGTAGCGCGCGTTTACCTCAGGCCGGGAACTGGCAAGTTCCTCGTTAACGGCCATGAGACGAAGGAGTACTTCGGTCGCGCAGTGCTCGACATCCTGCTCCGTGAGCCGATCGTGAAGACGGCTACGAGCGAGAAGTTCGATATTCTTGCCAACGTCATGGGCGGTGGAAAGACCGGCCAGGCTGGTGCTCTGCGCATGGCTCTCGGCCGCGCACTGGTTCAGGCTGACGCTGGCCTCCGTCCGCCGCTCAAGTCGGCAGGGGTGCTGACCCGCGATGCCCGCGAGGTAGAGCGCAAGAAGTACGGTCGTCATAAGGCGCGTAAGCGTCCGCAGTTCTCGAAGCGTTAACGGCCTCGGAATGCCTGGCTACTGTTAATGTAGCCTGGAGGAGAAAGGCTCGGCAGCAGAGATGCTGCCGGGCCTTTTTCTTTTGCCTGCCAGTGATGCTTCCGTAAAGTTTTCTCATCGTGATTCCATCGAGCAGCGCTAGGACTGTTCGTTTTCGGCGCCTTACGCGTCGAAAGCGCTTTAGATACGGCTAGTGCCTAGTCAGAGGCTGCAACGTCGTTAGGTAAAAGAACTGTTTAGAAGAGGGGCGCGGCAGCTTCGTACAACCCGAGGACTCTAGAGGACGAAGCGAGGCGTTCCACCGCCCGAGCAACGGCTGAGATCTCGTTTGCGGCCTGGACGTCGATGTAGAAGCCATACTCGAAGGGTTTGCCGGTTATCGGCCGCGATTCGATCTTTGTCACATTGCCGTTGGCATCGGCGATCGCGGTGAGGATACGGGCTAAGCTGCCTGGCTGATGAGGGAGCGTAAAGAGCAGGGAGCATTTGTTGGCAGCCTCCGTTTTGTTGGGCGTCGCTCGGACAGCAACGAAGCGCGTGGCGTTCATCCCATGGTTCTGAATTGAGCGAGCGAGAATCTGAAGCCCGTGTTCCAAAGCAGCCTCTTCGCTGGCAATCGCGGCCATTGAGGTATCGTTTTGACGGGCAACTTCCTGTGCCGCACCAGCTGTGTCGGAGCTGCTTACCTTTGCGATCTGTGGACGGTCCTCAAGAAACTTCGAGCACTGCTCCAGCGCTTTCGGATGCGACGACACCTGACGCACAGCGGCTAGCTCCGCTCCGACCGGAGCCACAAGGTGCAGCTCGACCGCAAGGTAGTGCTCAGCCACGATTAAGAGCGGGAACTCCCCGAGTAGGTCGTAGTTCTCATGCACGGAGCCGGCGAGCGCGTTCTCAATCGGCACGATTCCGAGGTCGGCTCGCCCCGCGGCGACATGCTCAAATATCTCCCGAAAACGAGAGGTTTCGACCGGCTCAAAGGGCTCCTGCGCCATGGCACGGGCAGCGATGCTGCTGAAAGAGCCGCGAATTCCTTGGTAAGCTACCTTCTTGGTCATACCGTAAAACTTCAAGGGAACACCCATTCCTAGGCGCTTCCCGGTCCGCTCTAAGCCAACGTTGCTACGGGCACTTGCATCCCCGCGGTCGCCATAGCAGCGACCGAGAGCCTGTCGCAGCAACCGCTTTACAGAGGTTTCCCGCCAGTCTCACTTGGGGGATACTACACGACGCTCAGTATGGAAACCATTGTGGTGATACCGGCCCGTTACGGGTCGTCGCGCTTCCCCGGCAAGCCGCTCGCCCCCGTTGCGGGCCGCAGCTTGCTTGAGAGGGTTTGGCGGATTGCTCAGGCCGTCCCTTCAATTTCGAGGGTGCTCGTCGCCACCGATGACGAGCGAATTGCGGCGCACGTGCGCTCTTTCGGCGGGGTCGCCGTGATGACGTCGCCGACATGCACAAACGGGTCAGAGCGGGTTCACGAGGCGCTGACGCAGATAACCGAGAAGCCATCCATCGTCGTCAACCTGCAGGGTGACGCCGTGCTGATGCCCCCTTGGGTAATCGGAGCCCTAGTCGAAGAGATGCGACGTGACCCTTCAGTGCAGATCGCAACCCCTGCGGTAAACCTCTCTACGGCGCAGTACGAAAGCATGCTCAAGTCGAAGGGGCAGGGGATTGTGTCTGGGACCACCGTTACGTTTGGGGCGAGCGGAGATGCTCTCTACTTCTCAAAAGGGATAATCCCCTTTATCCGCTCGGCGCCCAGTGGTGCTCAGAGCCCTGTGTTCCAGCACATCGGCGTATACGCCTACAAGCCAGAGGCGCTGGCGCGGTACATCACCCTCCCAGTGGGCAAGTTCGAAGCCGTAGAGCAGCTTGAGCAGCTGCGCGCACTCGAGCACCGGATCCCGATCCGTGTTGTGCAAGTTTCGATGCAGGGGCGCACTATGTGGTCGGTCGACAATCCGCAGGATGTTACCCGATGCGAAGAGATTATTGCGCGGGAAGGGGAGTTGGCATGAACCCTGTCGCGGTCTTCTGCCGACACGGTAATACCTTCAACAAGGGAGAGAAGGTCTTCTGGGTAGGAAGAGGCGAGGACATGCCCCTCACCGATGAAGGGCGTCGTCAGGCGGATGCCGTCGCAGAAGCGATCGCAGCAGCCGCGATTCCAGTAGCCCAGGTTATTTCAGGGCCACTGCAGCGCACGAGAGTTTTTGCGGCTTCAGTGGCGACGAAGGCTCACAGCGGTCAACCTGCTCGAATCGATAATCGGCTCGACGAACTAGACTACGGCGCCTGGAGCGGACTCTCGGACGCAGAGATCGAGGAGCGGTTCGGCCCGGAGGAGCTCTCTGCTTGGCGTGATCGCGGAGAGCGCCCAGCTAAAGTGCAGTTTCAACCCTCAGAGCAGATCGTTCGCCAGGAGACAGAGAGCCTGCTACGGGAGCTTCGGCAGCTTGGTGGGCTTACCGTTGCAGTAACGAGTAACGGACGGCTGCGGGAGATGGGGCGGATGCTGAGAGATCTCACTGGCAAACCGCTCAAAGCCCCGGCAGTGAGCACGGGCGCTGCCTGCGTGCTCACCTTCCGGGATTCGAGCTGGAGCATCGTTGCCTGGAACATCAAGCCGGCCGCTCTGACGGACGCAATCGTCCAGGCTAAGTCGCTGAGCTAGCGTCTCGCTTCTTGCTTACTTCTGCATACGAGCTGCTGTGTCGCCGATCGTCATGTGCTTGCGTGAACCGTCGTGGAGCTTGATGAGGACAATACTGCCATCTGGGAAGTCGCCCCCGGGTTTTGAGAACCGGAAATGCTCTCGGCCGCCGTTTCCGTTCCCCGCGTACTTTCCGCTCTGGAGGGTGCGCGAGCCATCAGGCGAGAGGATAGCGACACTTTTGACTCTTCCGGTTAGCCGAGCTGGCAGGAGCACAGCTAGATTGCCGTCCTTGTCAGATACCGGCTTCCAAAGAAAGCCTGACGTGAGCTCAAGTGGTTGTCCGCGGTCGACGAGCGGCCTCGTTGGCTCCGAAGGCGCGACTGACTCCTCCGGTGTTTCACTGAAGATATCTTCGACCGGTGGGTTAGGTTTTTCCGATTCCACGATAGGCATATCCTCGAGGTCGCTGGGCAGCTCGGAGACGGGTCCGCTGTTTGACGGTGGTGGTGCGGGCTGGGGGGTGGGCGTGGCAGGAGGATTTGCCTTCCTGTAGGCTTGAGCCAGAGCAGCGAACGCTTCGACGAGCTTCGTCAGCGTTCGAATCATCTTTTCGATGCTTTCGGCCGAGAATTTCGTCGACGAGGAGTCTCGCTTCCCCCGGCGCTTTGTGGTGCTGCTGTCTTCAAGAGCAGACGTTATCGACGACTCAATGGTCGAAGTCTCCGTTGATGAAGCTGCCGGAGCACTCGTAGTAAGTGCATCGCTGGAGGTATCGGTTGCTAGTGCAGTCGTCGTGGCAGTTGTCTGTTCAAGAGTTGGTATCATGGATTAGCAGCTCCGTATGTTAAAGGAATAGGGAGAGCCGCAGCACCAGGGATCCCAAGCGCTGCGTAGCTCGGCGTTTACAGAAGAGCGTTCGCTACTGCTGAAAAGAAGTTGCGCGGCTGGTCGAGAGGGTGGGGGGTGTTGAGGGAATCGACACGGGCACCCCCGCAAATCGCACCGGTTCGCGGGAACGGCACCGGTTACGGCACCGAGAAAGCCAGCGAATCTCTGATCCAAGCGAACCCTCCCTACCGGTACGTTCACGTTTACGTGCACGTTCACGGAGGTGGATAACGATGGAGTATAACCCGGGTGAGATAGGAAGAGACTGCCCGAGGCCGGAATCGAACCAGCGACACGCGGATTTTCAATCCGCTGCTCTACCAACTGAGCTACCCGGGCGTGTTGGGTAGGGGGGAGTGTTTACCAGGGTACATGGGTAATGACAAGAGTTTGAGGGGATTCAGGGGTATAAGACCTTATTTCGAGGGTCTAGCGACCCTCGGGGGTGCCCTCCGGGGAGTTTGCCGGCTCCTGGATCAGGGTGCCAAATATGCTAGCGGCGCTGCCTGCGGGAGCTGGTTCTGAGCTAACGGCGCCCTCCTGCGGAGCCTCGACAGCCACAAGGTCCTCTTTCTGAGCTTCTAAGAAAGTCGGCGCTAGTTCGGAACCCGAAGCCTCGATCAACGGACCAACCGAGTCTTTGACGATCTTGAGCAGTTCGGCCGCCAGCGAGCTAGTGAAATCGAACTGAGCTGCCTCCGGACCAGGGACATGAGCAGAAACAACTCCGAAGAAGCGATCTCCGATAAAGAAGGCGAATGTAGCCGTGCGGTTCACTACCCGAGAGGAGATCACTTGGCCACCAGGCCCGTACGTCTCGTGGCGGTGGTCTCCTGTGCCTGTCTTTCCCCCGATTGTGTAGAACTTTCCGTCGGATCGAACGTAGGAGTGGTACACACGGCGGGCAGTTCCAGACTCTACGACGTTTCTCATGGCGCCGCGCAACGCCCGGGCCACCTCAGGCTTGAGCACCCGCTCGCCTTGATTACGGTCGCCGCGTCGCAGGACGGTTTCGTACGGCGTGTCGGAGGCGAGCCGCACCTCATCGAGCCGTACCAGGGGGTACTTCACGCCGTCATTGAGAATGATTCCAACCAGGTCTGCCAGCGCCATCGGGCGATCGCCTGAGCTGCCAAGCGCAGAGGCGAGGGAGGGCACCATCGAATTAAACGGGTAGCCCATTTTGCGCCACTGCTTGTGAATTTCCAGGAAGGACTCCGTCTCCATCAGAGTCCGGATGCGGCTGTCTTGCGCCTTTGTCTGCGGAGTTTTGAAGAGCCACTCGTAGACCTGCTGCCGCTCATCGTAGCTTGCTGCCAGAGCTGCCTGAATATTCGATCTTGGATTGTCCTGCAGGAATCGAACGAGCCAGAGCTCAAGGGGATGAATACGCGCAAGGTACCCTTGATCGTTGAGGTTATACTTTCCCGGCGGGAACTCCCTGTACCACTTGGAAAACAGCGCTGGAGGGATATTGGAGTTCGTGACGTTTTCTTTGATGAATTCCACCATCTCTGTTTCAGAGCCCTCGGGTCGTACGTAGCGATACATGACGGAAGCGTGTCGAGCTGAGGCGTGTGTGCTCTTGATGAGGCCTTCGAGCAGCTCCTGTGAAGGCTTGCCGCGGTACTTTTCGTAGAAGCGGCGCATGAAGTAGCTGCCTTCCTGATCGGCGAACTTGCGTAGGAAGTGCATCCGCACGGGGTCTGACCGGTCTGTCTTTCCGCCTCCCAGCTTTAGCCCCATCTGGGCGATGTAGTAGCGCGAGACGTCGCGCATCAGTCGCACGAAGGGGAGGTTAATCGAGGCTGTGAGCGCCTCCTGCACGGTCGGGTTGCGCCCGTTGTCCTCCTTCTTGAAGTTCTCGAAGGTGTGCATGCCACCACCTGTGAAGAAGCTCTCGTACGGGCTTGCAGAGTAACGGCGTTGAAGAGCACGAGTGAGGAGCGAGGGTAGGGATACTGTGGGGTTGCGAGTGAACTCGCTCAGGACGAAGGTCGAGATCGGGTCAAGGCCTCGGCGGTCAACTTGTCTGAGCTCTTGTGGAGACATAATCGAGTAGCGATCGTACAGCTCACCGATGATGTCTAAGTAGGTCGTCACCGTGCGCAGCTTCGCCGTGGAGCCAAGATCGAGACGGGCACCCTCGTTTACGCTGAACGGGTTGTCGAAATTGTCTGTTTGAATCCTCAGGATGTTTGCGTTGCCACGCCGTTCATAGAGCGTGACGCTAAAGATAACCTTGGAAGGGTCCCCACGACCGAGGCTGCGAGACTGGTTTAGTCCGAATCTTCGGACGCTCTCTGCGTCCTTGATCTGTTTCAGGATGTTCGTGACGCCCTCGTTGGCGTCGTTGTCCATGGTGCTCTTGACCGTTATGTCTACCTGGTCGAGATCGTAGAGCTGCGGGTAGTTGGTCAGCTCAAGCAGCCGGGTGCGGATAGCGTTTGCCGCTTTTCTCTGCACAAACGAGACAGAGCGAGTCTTCGGTGCAGCGCGCCGGAGAGTCAGCGGAATTTTCTTTGCGGCATCCCGCAGCTTGGGCGAGATAACGCCATCTTTCGCCAGCAGGTCGAGGTGTGAGTTCGTGAGCGCGTTGAGCTCGCCTAGCCCCGAGAGCAGGTAGAAGCTCGGTCGGCGGTGTGCGATGAAGAGGCTCAAGGTTTGTTTGTACGTTTCAGCGAACGGGGTTGGGTCCTCGCTTGGCTTCAGGGAGCTGAGCTTGAGCAGGCGGTGATTCACCGAGTTGAAATCTAGGCCGTACCAGGCCCACAACCCATCTCCGATGCCGTTCACCTCCCCGTACCCTCGCAAAGCTGCCAGCGGAATCGAGTTGATGTACGACAGGACGATGCTTTTGCGAGTCTTAAATGTCTGACGGCCATTCATGTAGGCGCGCAGGCTGGCTGAGAACATCTGCTCAAGCTTGTCGTGGATTCCCGAGGTGCGTCCCTCTCGCGAGTGCCGGTACTTTTCTAGCTGCGTTGCAATTGTGCTTCCGCCTGGTGCGTTGAGGTCGGGCTGGAATACCTGCCGGGCCTTCTCAAGCACAGCAAGCCCGAAGCGGTCCCACTCCACCGCCGGATTCTTGTACGGATACTCGGTGCTTAAGATCTCGCGGTTTTCGATGTAGAGGAGTGACTCGACGAGGATCGGCGGAAGGTCGTCGAAGCTCTCGTAGGTGCGCTCAGGGCGGTAGGCTGCATAGATAGTGGTGTTGTTCTTGTCGAGAATTGTGATGCCAGCGCGGGTCTTCTCGCGGTACGGCGGATAGACGCCAGAGGCAGCCAGGCTTCGGAAGCGATTCGATTGCCGCGCCTGAGACGTTATATCGAAACCGTTTCGGGTCAGGTTATCGATGATGCGCGGTATGCGGGTGTAGCCGAGCCGCTCATCGTAGGGGCCGAAAGATGGGAATGAGATGGCATCGCTGGGCCCGGGCTCGACTTTGTACCGCGCTTCGGAGGCGAGGTCGGTAAAGTAGATCGACTGCCAGAAGGAGGTCCGCATCTCGTACACGACAGCCGTTCCAACAGAGATCCAGAGGGGAGAGGTGAGCAGGGTAAACTTGAGGAACTTTCGGAACAGCTTCCGGAAGAAGCCCAGGAACCGACTGCCGCGAGCGGGTGACGCCTGCCCTGAGGCCCGATTTAAGACCGGGTTCGATCCCTCCGGAGAGTCTTGCAGCGACATCGCCGGGGCGATTCCTAGCTCCAGGGGGTTAGCGGTTTTCGAGTCGTTCGACACGGGACTTTCGGTAGAAGTAGACATTCGATAGATGCGCGCAATTTCTCTTTAGGTCCAGATACGTTAAAAGAGTTTCGGGACGTTCCCGGGAGAAACGATGTCTTCCTCTTTCGAACAGAGTCACGTTGAGTTTCGGCATCGACCGACTTACGCCGAAGTTTGCCTCAATTCGCTGCGCTCTAACCTGAGGGCGATCCAGGCCTTTGTTGGGAACGCCAAGGTGATGGCGGTCATCAAGGCGAACGGCTACGGGCACGGCTTTCAGCAGGTCGCCAAGACCCTCGAGGCTGCTGGTGTGCACTCTTTCGGGGTGGCGTACATCGAAGAGGCGATCGAGCTGCGGAAGCTCGGTATCACCCACCCGATCCTAGTTTTTGGCGGACTGCTCAAGGAGCAGCTCGATCTCTACATCGAGAACGACGTACAGGTCACGGCATCTTCAGTCACAAAGATGGAGCAGATCGAAGAGGCAGCCGCACGGCTCGGCCGCCGGGCGAAAGTTCAGCTCAAGATCGACACCGGGCTAGAGCGCATCGGGGTTCACTATTACACCGCTCCGACCCTCTTCGATGCGGCGCTCAAGAGCCAGCACTGTGACGTTGTGGGCGTCTACTCGCATTTTGCTGACGTCAGGCGAGATGACCTCAGCACAACGAGGCTCCAGCTCGAGAGGTTTCTTGAGAGCCTGCGGTACTACGAAGAGCGCGCCACGGCACCGTTCCTGCGCCACATAGCGGCCTCAGGCGGCCTGATGGCGTTGCCGGAGAGCCAGCTCGACATGGTGCGTCCGGGGCTCTCTCTCTACGGCGTGTACCCAAGCGCAGGGCTTGATTCCTTGCTCAAACTAGAGCCGGTGCTGAGCCTAAAGAGCCAGGTAGTGTACTTCAAGGTAGTGCGCAAGGGCGCGGGTGTTAGCTACGGGCACACCTGGGTTGCGCCTAAAGACACAAGGGTGGTTACCATTCCTCTCGGCTACGGAGACGGGTACCTTCGCCGGCTGTCAGGAAATAGCGAGGTGCTGATACGTGGGCAGCGCTACCCGATAGTTGGGGCGATCTGCATGGATCAGCTGATGGTCAATGTCGGGCAGGGTGTGGCGTACAACGGTGATGAAGTTGTGTTGTTCGGCCAGCAGGGCTCAGAGCGAATAACGGTTGAAGAGGTAGCTCGCGCCAGCGGCCTAAGCCCGTACGAAATCCTGGTAACCCTCAATCAACGAATCCCGCGTATTTTCGTCGGGCAGTAACGAGTGTGTGTAGAATGCTGCAGGAGCTGCGCACAGGCTGGAGGTTGGAGCGGTGAAGCGCAGGGGATTGTTGGTTTCCGTGGCAGTTATTCTGATTCTCGGGTTGCTGACCGTCCCGTTGTTGGTGACGCCGAACCGCGGCCCGAAGACTGTAGTGGTAGTTGTGCTCGACACAGTCGGCTTCTCCGGAGTCTTCTCAAAACCTGAGCAGGCCCCGTTTCTTGCGCAGCTTGCTGGAGACTCAGCCCAATTCACGAATGCATACTCGACGGCCCCCTGGACCAAGCCCTCGATCGCGTCGGTCTTGACGGCTTCACTGCCGGCTTCGCACGGAGTCCAGCATCCCCGCTCAAGACTTTCGGGCGAAGCCGAGACGATGGCTGAGTACTTCTCAAAGCACGGCTTCGCCACTGCAGGATTCGTTAGCCATACCTTCATCGGACCGAAGACCGATTACCGGCGCGGCTTTCAGGTCTACAAGCAGGCTCGCTTCGGCGGGCATGTGCACGATGCGATCACCTCTGCTGAAGTTACATCCCGAGGAGTGGAGTGGCTTAAGAAGCTGCGTGCGCAGCAGGGGACCGCGAATCAAGACGCATTCCTCTTCCTGCACTACTTCGATCCGCACCACAACTACAAGCACCACCCCGCCTTCAGCCAGACTGATTGGTACAAAGGCTCCCTCTCTGACAGCATGCAGTACCGCGAGTTTCGCGAGCGCTCGTCGACACTCTCTGATGACGATCTGCGATACATTCGAGGCCTGTACGGAGAGGAGATCCGTTTCACAGACCGCGAACTTGAGAAGCTCTACCGTGGCTTAGCGGAAGCAGGAGCGACGAAAGACTTAGTGCTCGTTGTGACAGGAGATCACGGTGAGGCATTCCGCGAGCACAACCACATGGGGCATGGCTACCTGCTCTACAACGAGCTGGTGCACGTGCCGCTGCTGCTGCACGCGCCAGGGCGAATCGCGCCGCAAGCGGTCTCGCATCCGGTTTCGACCCTAGAGATCTTTCCATCTATAGTGGATCTCTTGGGGATGCCGAAGCTGGGCTCTAGGATTGATGGCACGTCGTTTCTGCCCTTGGTTGAGGGGGAAGAAGCAGGATGGGGTGACCGGATGCCCCTCTTTGAAGTGGAGTACCACACCAGGAAAGTGGGAGTCGTGCACTGGCCATGGAAGGTTATCTTCGACCGAGACTCGTCGGTGTGGGAGGTCTACAACATTGAGACTGACCGGGCTGAAGCTAAAGAGCTCGAGGCTTCCACCCGGGATGTTCCCGCTGTTGTGGAAGCCAAGGAGAGGATAACTCGCTACATCTCACAAGAGAGCGTGGTTGCACCCAAGGCGACGCTCCCGCCAATCGAGTACTCCGACAAAGAGATCGAGAAGCTCAAGACGCTTGGCTACATGATGTAGCCGGAAGCGCTACACAGCGCCGACTTTTCGGGCATAACTCTCGTGCAGCAGGCCGCTCGTAATGAAGAAATCCGCTGAGGCCCGGTTGCAAGCAATCGGGATCTCGTAGAGCGCAGCTATCCTAAGCAGTGCCTTCACGTCAGGGTCGTGAGGCTGGGCGGTGAGGGGATCCCAGAAAAAAATGAGCATGTCGATCTTCTCGTCGACTATCAGCGCACCGATCTGCTGGTCACCGCCGAGCGGTCCAGAGGCACATTTCGTGACGCTGCGGCCAAGCTCCTGCTCAAGGAGGGAGCCGGTGGTGCCGGTTGCAAAGAGGCTGTGGGGCTTCAGGGCGTCGGAGTGCTTCTTAGCCCAGGCGCACATCTCCGACTTTTTTCCGTCGTGCGCGACAAGCGCAATGCGCTTCTTCTCTGGCAGGGCTGGGAGTGCGTGGTCGAAAGCTATCTTGCTCATCTGCTTACCTTCGAACGAGACAGAGGGCCGATACGGCGGCTAACTCGGAGCGTAGGGTGTTTGGTCCAAGCGAGGCTTGGACGAAGCCGGCGCTAGAGAGCATCGACTCCTCTTGCCCAGAGAGATCTCCCTCAGGGCCAACAACGACCACCGTAGCGGAGAGGTCTGCGCCGAGCAACTGAGGTAATGGAGTAGCTCCGGCAGCGAGGGAGCAGGTGATCCGTAGGGCAGGACCGATCGCTGTAGCGATCTGCAGCGCCTCTTCGAGACTTGCCGAGACATGCACGGCTGGAGGTCGCGGCTGCCTGCTCTGCTGCGCTGCGGCTTGGGCAATCTTGGCGAGCCGGGCGCATTTCGCTTGGGCCTCCTCGGCGCCTCGCAGTCGCACGACGCTGCGCTCCGCCTGCCAGAAGATAATCGTGGTGCAGCCAAGCTCGGTTGCCCAGTCGCAAACGAGGTCGTTCTTGGATCCTTTGCATAGCGCGAAGAGCAGGCAGAGTGCGTGACGGGAGGCTGCTTGGTCATCCGCCACTGCTAGCAGCTTCACGGCCACTGGCTCGCCAACGGATTCGACTACCGCCTCGAATGCCGTTGCTGATGACTTATCACCGAGTTCGAGCGGATCTCCAGGCGCGAGACGCAGGACATCACGCAGGTAGTGGCTGTCGTCTCTTCCCAGGCTGAAAGTTTCGCCCACAGACGCAGAGAGCCCCTCAACGAACAGGCGGGGACCTCTTCGCTGAGGGGCTCTCGTGTTAGGCATGGGAGCCGCTCTACTTCTTGCGGAGTCCCATCTTGTCGAGGCGCTGCGCCAGGTACGAGATCTTGTCGTAACCTACGATGCGCTCGCCGCTCTCGAACACGAAGGTTGGGGTATCGAACACGCCCAGCTTGCGGCCGCGCTTGTAGATGCCCTTAACGCGCTCGCGGGTATCCGAGGAGGAAACCTTGCTGAGGAAGTCGCCCAGGTCGATATCGAGGTCGTCGCAGAGCTCGTTCATGAAGGCGTCCTCGTTCGGGTTCTCGCCGAG
>CAZZJR010000043.1:0-23156 GCA_964654585.1 uncultured Bdellovibrionales bacterium | reverse complement strand
CGCGCGAGGGGCTCGTTAAGCTCACGCTCGAAGAGCTGGCGCGACCACGACTTTGGGTTCCAGGTGGAATCGATGGCAACGAGACGGGAAGCCCAGAAATGCGAAACCGGCGCAACCAGGAAGTTCTCCTGGCGGACGCCGGTTCCATGCGACCCCGGGTTGTTCTCGTCCCGGATGCTCATGCCTGGCTCACGCCTTAGTTGAGAGCGGCCTTCGCCTTCTCAGCAACTACAGCGAAGGACGCAGGGTCAGAGAAGGCGATCTCGGCCAGAACCTTGCGGTCAAGCTCGATGCCAGCCCTCGAGAGCCCACTGACGAGCTTCGAGTACGACAGCCCGTTGGTGCGAGCGGCTGCGTTGATGCGGATGATCCAGAGACCACGGAAGTCACGCTTTTTAGCGCGGCGGTCGCGGTATGAAAACTGGAGGGCCTTCTCTACAGCGCGCTTAGCGAGCTTGAAGCAGCCGTTACGACGGCCACGGAACCCTTCTGCTAACTTGAGACGCCTCTTGTGACGGCGACGTCCTGCAAATCCACGTTTAACTCTCATGGTACACCTTCTCTTGAGAAACTATCGTTACGCGTACGGGAGCATGCGCCGAACAGCGTCGAGGTTGGTCTTGTCAACTTGCGTCATCTTGTTGAGGCGACGGTTGCGCTGACCGCTCTTGCTGGATGCACGGTGGCTGTGGAACGCGTGAGCACGCTTTACCTTCCCGTTCTTGTTGGGAAACAGCTTCTTACGCGCAGTCCTATTTGTCTTAATTTTCGGCATTTAGCACCCTTAACTACAAAGAGCCCCCTTAACTACACTGTACCCGTCACCAGATCAAGCCGGCCACGGGGGCTTAAACCATCTCCCAAACCACTTGTAGCCCTCCGCCGGCTCACTTCGAGCCGAGCGTACGGCTTTCCTCTGGGTCCCACTTAGGTGCGACCGAGTCCGTGAAAAACTCCTGTTCTTAACGGTTTGGGGCCGCAAGAAGGACTACTGGTAGGCGCGCACAGAGTCGAACTGTGGACCTCTTGCCTGTCAAGCAAGCGCTCTAACCAACTGAGCTACGCGCCTAAAGGTCGTGGGAGTATAGCTAAGCAGCCCTACGACTTCAAGTGTCGGAGCCCTGGGAAGGCTTGAAAACACTGAATGTTTTCAGCAGATCGAGGGCCCGCCGAAACTGCGCGTCTTTCTTCTCCCAGACCTGAATGTCCTCTTTTTCTGGGTTTATGGCCGAAACGTCGGGCCGCACGGTGGGCGTCTTGTTGATCTTCTTGAGTGGATTCGACTCATCCGAAGAACCGCCTTCAGACGGATTTCCGATTGCGCCGGGCAGGTCCTCTTCACGCAGCTCGCCGATCGGGGAGCGTGCCGCCCCACCCTGTTCAGCAGCATCAGCCTCGTCTTCAACCGCGATGTCGGGCTTCACGCCACGCGCCTGAATCGAGTTACCGCTCTTGGTGTAGTAGAGCGCCGTGGTGAGTGTAAGAGCCCCGCCGTTCTCGAGAGGGGTAATGGTTTGCACGGAGCCTTTGCCGAAGGTCTGCGTGCCGAGCACGAGAGCGCGGCCGTGATCTTTCAGCGCGCCGGCAACGATCTCCGAGGCTGAGGCTGAGCCGCCGTTGACCAGCACGATGATCGGATAGTCGGGCTGAGTGTCTTTCTCGCGCGCGAAGAACTTCTGCTTCTGCGCATCAACGCGACCATCGGTGTAGACGATCACGCCGTCCTTCAGGAACATGTCGCTCACTCGCACGGCCTGCGCGAGGAGCCCGCCTGGGTTATTGCGCAGGTCGAGGATGAGTCCGCGAAGCTCTGGGAGACCGCTTTGCTTCTGCAGCGAATCGAGCGCGCTCTTAAGATCGTCCGCTGTGTGCTCCATGAACTGGCTGACACGCACGTAGCCGAAGCCCTCGCCGAGGTAGCGGCTCTTGACGCTGCGAACCGCGATGTTGTCGCGCACAATCGTTATATCGATTAGGTCAGAGGCGCCCTTGCGGCTAATCGAGATCTGAATCGGGCTGCCCTTCGGGCCGCGCAGCCTTTTGACCGCGTCAACGAGCGAGAACTCTTTCGTGTACTTGCCGTCGATCTTGACGATCACATCGCCAGGACGAACGCCCGCGCGCTCAGCCGGAGAGCCCTCCATCGGTGCTACCACGAGCAACAGACCGTCCTTGATCGTGATCTCGATGCCGAGACCACCGAACTCGCCCTTCGTCTGCACCTGCAGGTCTTGGTAGAAATCAGGGTCGAGGTAGCCGCTGTGCGGATCGAGTGTAGCGAGAAGCCCTTTGATCGCCCCCTCGACGAGCTTCTTGTTCTCCACGTCAGAGACGTAGTCGCGCTTCACTACAGAGAGAACATCGGTGAACGTCTTGAGCTCTTCAAAGAGGTTCGTCTTCGCCCCCTCTTTGGCGCTGACTTCAGGCAGGGACCTTCCGGAAAAAACGAGCGCGACGCCGAAGAGAACGCACACTCCGCTGATAATTTTTTCGCGCGTCGATAGCTTCGACACCATGTCCTACCTCGTTGGAGAGAAACCTGTTGATTCGGCCGGCCCGGCACTGCGCAGCGACCGTCTCCTTTGGATGCATCGCTGCGGCATTCAGTACCGCCCGTAACCCATCACTATGAAAGAACAACGCCACCGATTTTGTTGCTCGGCGCGCCGGGCCTCCCCCCTGCTACCAAGATACGAGAGTGCCAACCTCCTGACAAGAGCTAAGCACCGAATCTGGCGAGGGAAAATCGATTGCATGACGAATGGCAAGCCTGGCTCCTGAAGCTGCCACAGGGGTAACGCCATGGGGCTACCGTCCCCCGCCAAAGCGGGTCGAACAGCATGATACCGATCAACCCGCATCTCGCCTGGCCCGTTAGTCGAATTTTTCACTTGCCAGACAAACTCCCTGCGCTAGGCTCCGCTAGCTTTTTACGCTCTTTAGGGGTCCCCCATGGCTGGAACACTTTTAGGCATCGATGTCGGCAGCTCATCCGTTAAGGTTTCCCTGGTCGACATCGATTCGGGGAAGGTTTTGACGCAAGCCACGAGCCCCGAGCGCGAGCTTGAGATAACGGCTCTCCAGCCGGGCTGGGCCGAACAACACCCCGATCTTTGGTGGGAGCACGCCAGTCGGGCCATTCAGGGGGTTCGTTCGGCGCGTCCCAAGGAGCTCTCAGCCCTGAAAGCGATCGGTATCGCCTACCAGATGCACGGACTCGTGCTGGTCGACCGCGAGGGTCGTCCGCTGCGTCCCTCAATAATCTGGTGCGACAGCCGAGCGGTGCCGCTCGGAGCGCAATCCTTCAAGAAGCTCGGTGAAGAGCACTGCCTCAGCCGCTTTGGGAACTCTCCGGGAAACTTCACTGCCGCGAAGCTTGCCTGGGTTAAGCAGAACGAGCCTGAGCTTCTGGCGAAGGCCGCGTACATGATGCTCCCTGGCGACTACGTGGCGCTGCGGCTGACTGGACGCTTCGGGACCACTCCGCAGGGGCTCTCAGAGGGGATTCTCTGGGACTTCCGAGACGGGCGGCCTGCAGTGCAGGTACTTGAGAGCTTCGGACTCTCCTCGTCCCTTATCCCTCCCGTCAGTGACAGCATCGGAGAGTTCGCAACGGTATCGAGCGAGGCCGCGCGAGAGCTTGGAATCCCGGAAGGGGTGCCTGTCTCATACCGCGCCGGAGATCAGCCGAACAACGCTCTCGCGCTCAACGTGCTTCAGCCTGGCGAGGTCGCAGCCAACGCTGGCACCTCTGGAGTGGTGTACGGCGTCACCGATTCGCTCGGTGTCGACCCGGCGTCTCGTGTTAACAACTTCTTGCACGTCAACAGCACTGAGAAGGCACAGCGAGTCGGTGTTCTGATGTGCGTAAACGGCGCTGGTAGCTTCTACCGCTGGCTACGCCAAACCTTCGCCCAATCTGTTGGTTACGCCGAGCTCAATGCGCTGGCCGCATCTGCTCCAGTCGGAGCGCGTGGCGTTGTGGCTCTGCCGTACGGAAACGGCGCGGAGCGGACCCTCGGAAACCGCAGCCCAGGGGCCTCGCTCGAGGGGCTTCAGCTCAACATTCACGATGCAAGCGACATCTTCCGCGCCGCGCAAGAAGGCGTGGTCTTTGCCCTCAATTACGGGCTAGAGATCATGCGCTCGATGGGGCTAAAGCCTCTCAGGGTACGGGCCGGCTTCGCCAACATGTTCCAGAGCTCCCTCTTCCAGCACGCCTTTGCGACGACGACGGGTGTGCCGCTTGAGCTCTACACAACCGACGGCTCCGAGGGGGCTGCGCGAGCGGCCGGAATCGGCGCTGGACTCCTTTCCATCTCGGATGCGTTCAACGGACTGCACCGCGAGGCAACTGTCGAACCGGACAGTGGCGCGCGCGAGGCGACAGTTGAAGCGTACCAGCGGTGGAAAGAAGTGCTTCAACGACACCTGTAACAAAAACGAGGAGAACCTATGACCAAGAAAACGCTTCACAGCCTCTGCCGCTGGACTTTCAACTCTGGCAAGGGCGGTTTCGTGCCGGGAGACATTCGTCCGGCCTGGACAGCGCAGAAGCTCGACGTGCCTGAGATCATCCGGCTCATCTCCTCGAAGATCCGCCCGCGGATTCCCGATCACATCGAGCTTGGTTTCGAGATGCACTACAACACCGAGGTTGACGAGAAGACCGCGCCCGCAGTTGCTGACGCCCTGACCGACGCAAAGATGCACCTAGCGATGATTACTCCGGGGCTGCATTCGCACTACGGCTTCGGCGGCGCGGCCTCGCTGGATTCAGCCGAGCGTGAGGAAGCCTCGCGAATTAGCTGCGGCACGGTAGACCTCGCCTACGGCCCGCTCAAGAAGAACTGGCACCCGGACACGAAGAAGGCCCCTACCCTTGTGCTCTGGAACGGTTCGTACGGTTACGACCTCGCTACTCCAGCCATCCGACACATGTACCAGAACCTGAAAGAGAGCGTGGCTCAGCTCTGCGCCTACGAGGACAAGAAGGGAGCGCAGCTCTACTGGGGCATCGAGCCGAAGCCGAACGAGGGGCATCCAGCGATGCTGCTGCCTACGGTTGCTTCAGCGATCCTGTTCTGGAAGCGGCTCAAGGAGGAGTTCGGCGTCAACATCGAGAAGCGTGGGCTCAACAAGGAGTTCGGGCACTCTGAGATGATCGGGCTCGACGCCGTGTACGACACGGTCGAAGAGCTCGACAACAAGGCGTGTACTCATATGCACCTCAACAGCCAGGGCTACAACGACGGCATCACCATCGGCGGCCCGGGCAAGTACGACATCGACCACGGCTGCAAGATCACCGGCATGAACATCGCCATCGCTGCGCTCGTCGGCGAGGCTGGCTACGACCGCTGGTACGGCCACGACATGCAGGCCCGCCCGTACGACAACGAGGCCCAGGGGATTGACCGCGTCATCCGCAGCATCCTCTCGTGGGACGCTTGTCAGAAGGCGGCGGCAGAGCTAAACCTCAAGGAGATGCTCAAGGCGTACACAGTGCGCGAGACGGGCAAGGTCGAAGACATGATGCGCCACGCTGTGGTGAGCGCAAACAAGCACTTCGACGCGCTGTACCAAGGGTAGTTCGCAGCAGCAGAGCGCCCGGCGATCAACTCGCGGGCGCTCTGCCCACTCATTAACAAAGGGGACGCACGTGCCTGTGGTTGTAGACGATCTAAATCTGTGGTGGCTCGCCTGCGAGAGTTTGGTCGGCCTAACGATGCTCTTGCTGGTGCTGTACTGGCACGGCCATTGGCAGCTCCGAATCGGTCTGCGCTTCCAGCGACAGCACGATCGCCTCTCGAAGCAGGGCCGAGTTAACTCGGTGTTCTTTCAGTTTTACATCTCCATGGTTCTCCTGGCAGCTGTGCACCTAGGAGAGATCTTCCTGTGGGGGCTCTCGATTTTTTCCCTGGGGCTACAAGACTCCCTGCGAATGGCGATACTCCTCGCAGGAAGCACCTACACGACTGTTGGCTTCGAGACGGACACGATGCCCCGGGGCTGGACGCTGTATCCGATCTTTATCGCGGTCTCGGGCCTCTTCTCGTTTGCTTGGACCACAGCACGAATGATGGGAATGTCAGATCTCTCGCGACAAGAGTTTCTCAAGAAACACAAGATTCCTGATGAGATGTGAGGGACGTGCCTTGGCGGCTTGACGTCGTCTCTCCTTGCTCTGCCTAGAGGGACAACATCGTGGCTAGAGCCGGCTAGGCGGTTCGTGCGACCCGCCCTCTATCCCGTGGCTCACTGGTTTTTGGGGCCTGGTCACAGCCTGCCTAGTGCGCTTCGCGGAGCCCGGGCGTCCGAGAGTAGTGGACCCCCCACAGGGGGAAGGAAAAATAGCCAAACCCAGGGGAAAAGTGCAGGATTGCCCGCAGCCGTACGTGCAGGCCGCCACACAACATGCAAAACGCGATGAAAAACGAGAAAACCCCTTCAACTCCAAAAGCTGGCGCACCTCTCTTAGCTGAGGGTTTCCGCAACGTGGATTCTCAGAGCCGCGACGAGCAGGCCCGCTGCCTTCAATGCCTCTCGTTTATCAAGTCTCACCCTGGATTCCTGCGGGTGCGCGACGCGGCTTTTGAGCGGCTTAATCTCACTCCGGGGCCGCTGGACGTCTACGACATCGGCTGCGGGGCAGGATTCGACTCGATTGAGATCGCACGCCGACTCTCCGCCGGAAGCGTGTGCGGGGTTGACGTGAGCAGCTCCCTTATAAATCAGGCGACGGCACGTGCCGCTGAGTCCCAGCTTTCCGTTCCGGTCCGCTTCACGGTCGCCGATGCGCGCTCCCTTACGGCTAGTGGAGCCCTCGCTCAAGCCTCGGCTGACCGAGTGTACATGGAGCGCGCGCTGCAGCACATCGCACGAGCGGACCTTCCTGAGGTACTGCACCAATTTCACGCGCTCCTGCGCCCAGGCGGCTTATTTGTTTCCGTCGAGCCGAACTGGGAGCTCTTTGCCGTGCGCTCACGCGACACCGAATTCACCCACCGTCTCTGCTCGCACTGGGTCAGCCGCTTCAACCACAGCGATGTGGCGATGAACCTCCCACCAGCGATGCGCGACGCAGGCTTCTCCGGCGTAGCCTCGGAGCTCATCCCCGTCGAGTTCAGCCGCTTTGAGGACGCTGACCTCGTGTACGACTTCTCGCGCACCGGCGCTGAGCTTGTGGCTTCTGGCGCGGCGCCGTCCCAGCGTGCCGCGGAATGGCTTGCAGAGTTGCGGAGTGCCGGCCAGGATTTCTACTGCTGCCTTATGATGGCGATTACGTGCGGCCGTCGGGGATAGAGCGCCTTGGGTCGGGCGGCAGGCGTTGCTCCCGTTTCGTGCTGCTTGAGCCGTTGGCAACCATGAGCTGCATACATGCAGCTCGTAGTCGACGACAGGATCTCTCATACGTACCTTAATCCTTCTCTTTCTCCTGCACCTGCACTGACTCTCGCTCCTCATTCTTAATCAAGAACTCAGGAGAAGGAGGAAGAATCCTGTGCAAGTGCAGGAGGAAGACAAGGATAAGGAAGATGTTATTGCTTACATACGCTTCACAGACACCCATGGTTCAAGTGGCCTGCGGGCGGTTTGTTCGAAACCGGAAGGGATGCCGTTCCCGGCGCCGAAGCGATTAGCGACTAGCAACGGATCCAGTTCACACAGAGGGCAGCGAGGGGCTGTTGCGTTATCCCCCCTCTCTGCCCTCGCCGCTCTCTTTGTGCCACCCCCCAAGCCGGCCCCGGATACATGCACGTCCTTTACGTCCCAACGCCAAGAGCCCTTTGATTCTCTTTTTTGAGGCTTAAGCCCATTGAGAGATGAAAGGGCCTCCCGGCTTACATCTCTGTTTTAAGCCCCCTCACTACCGCGACACCCTCGGCAGGACGCTCTCGGGATCCACCGGCTTTCCGGCGCGGCGAACCTCGAAGTAGAAGTTGCGCCCCTGCTTGTCTGCAACAGAGGCTGTGCCTAGCACCTCATCTTGATCAATCACTTGGTCCTTCTTCACGAGGCTCTGCCCGAGGCGTCCGTAGAGCGAGTAGCTGCGGGCGCCGTGGTCGATGATCACGACCGTGTCGTAGCCCGGCAGATTGCCGGCGAATGCGACTGTGCCGCCCATTACTGCGTGCACCTTTTCGCTCTCCGTCGCTGAGAACTCTATCCCCTTGCTGAACAGAACGTCCTTAAAGCTTGCAAGCTTAACCTTGCCGAAGTGCTGCACCACCTTGCCTTTAATCGGGGCCGAGAGGCTCGCTTTCGCTGCGAAGAGCCCTGCCCCGCGTGTGACGCCTGCTCGCGTAGCAGAATCGGGCACAGATCTATCCTGCGCGGCCTGCTGGGGCTCATCCTCTTTGGCTGCGGGCTGCTCCTCGACGACACCACTGTCATCGTCTTCCTGCTCATCTTCCTCGCGGCCGGTGGTCATTGAGGCGATCACCTTTTCAAGCTCTGCGGCTTCTCTCTTGAGCAGCGCCAGCGAGCGCTGCGCGGCTTCCTTGCGTGACTGGATCTCGCGCGCAATCTTCTGTAGGTCCTGCTGCTTCCGCTCTGCGTCTTGTCGCATCAGGAGGATCTCTGCGCGAAGCTCCTGTCCCTGCCGAATGGAGGTTTCTACCTGCTCACGCGCCGAGGTAAGCTCCTGAGCCGCCTTCCGCAGCGACCCAAAGCGGCGGTCGTCACTCTCACGAACAGCGCGGGAGTACACTGCAATCCGCTCTACCTGCGCATTCTGACGCGAGCCCGCGCCTAGCGGCGCATCAGCCAGCGCGGTTTCAGTGTAGAGCGCGCGTAACCGTCGGGCGCTCCGTTCACGCTCAATCTCCATCTTCTGCTCCGCCTCGGCGAGCTGCAGCGCGAGGGCTTTTCGCTCCTCTTCCACCTGCATGAGCTTCTCCTCGACCTCTTGGTCATCTCGGCGCAGCCGCCTCAGGCTCTCTGTGACCTTAGTCCTCTTGGAGACGAGGTCGTTAAATTCGCGCTGAATCGTGGATATGTCAGCCTCTGTAGCGATTACCTGCAGCCGGATCTTTTCAAGCCGCGCGCTCGCCTGCGCTGGCTCCTCTTGGGCAGCCGCTTGCGAGGAGATCGCCAGAGCGAACAGCGAGAGGAATCCAGCAAGGGCGCGGAGACACATCTTAGCCCTCCGAGAGGTAGCGCCTGACAGCGAGGAAGCTGCCTGCCATTCCAACCACTGCTCCGGCTGCAACGATGAAGGCGATCTGAGAGGCGGCCAGGAACTCTACCGATGGGAAGATCGACGCCAGCGCATCGGCCTGGGCGAGGAATCCCTGCAACGCGAGGAAGAGCAGGAAGGTAAAGCCGATCGCCACGATCGCTCCGAGGATCCCCTGCAGCAGCCCCTCGATGACGTACGGCGCGATAATCGCCGCACGCCGCGCTCCGACGAGCTGCATGATCTCGATCTCCATACGGTGCCCGTACAGTGCGAGCCGGATTGTGTTTGCGATGATAAAACCGGTGATGAGCAGCAGGAACACGATTCCGACGGCGCCTGCGCCACGCACTACCGAGAGGATCTTCTTGAGCTGCTGCGCGCCACCCCGGCTGTAACGCACCGACTCTACCGCGCTGTCGCCCCTGAAACGCTGTGAAACCTCCTGGAAGAGGGACTCGGCTTGCTCGGGGCTAACGGCTTGCATATCGAGTGACGCGGGGAGCGGATTGTCTTGCTCAAGCCCTTCGAGCATCGCGGCATCCTCTCCAAGCAGAGACCTAAAGTTCTTAAGAGCACGAGCCTTGTCAGTGTAGGCAACTTTGCTGCCTGGCATCAGCTTACCCATCGCGACCGAGAGGCGCTCGACATCACCGGGCTTAGCCGAGTCTTTTAGGAACACCATCACCATTAGCTCTCCGCCCTCGCGCGACACGGCGCGGGAGCAGTTGTGCAGGACGAGCGAGAACGCTGAGAGGAGGAAGAGCGATACGGAGATCGTGACGACACTCAACGCAACCGTTAGAGGGGACCGGCGCAGGTTGCCGAAGGCTCGCCGAATGATGTGACGGCAGATTGCGAGAAGCGACACTCGGTGCCCGGCTTCTCCCTCACCCCAGATCTTGGCTAGCCCGATCGAGTGGCGCTCCGGCTGTTGACTCGCTGGAATCACTGGCGCAGCCTCCCTGCGTGGGAGAAGTCCCCAATTATCTTCCCGCGGTCGAGCACTACCGTGCGCTTATTGAGCTGTTCGATCACGCTTAGGTTGTGTGTGGCGACCACCACCGTAACACCCGCGGCGTTGGCCTCAAGGAGCAGGTCAAAAACTCGCTTGCTCATCTCTTGATCCAGATTTCCCGTGGGCTCATCCGCCAAGATCATGCGGGGCTTCCTGATCAGCGCCCGCGCTATCGCTACTCGCTGCTGCTCTCCTCCGGAGAGGGTCATCGGATAGGCTTCGGCACGGTCGTTTAGCCCCATCGCATGGAGCAAGAGTAGCGCCAGCCGGTTGCGCTCGCGCTGGCTTACCCCCATGACCTCAAGGCCGTACGCCACATTCTCAAGCACTGTTCTGCGCGGGAGGAGCTTGTAGTCTTGGAACACCACACCGACGTCACGCCGCAGCGCTGCGACTCCGTCAGTGCCGATAGCTGCCATATTCCGGCCGCCTACGAGCACCTCACCAGCGCTGCTCTTCTCAGCGCCGAACAGGAGCTTGAGCAGGGAGCTCTTCCCGGCACCGCTGGCACCCGCAACGAAGATAAATTCCCCCTCTTGAACCTTCAGGTCGACCCCGCGCAGCGCCGTCTGTTCGGGGGGATAGGTCTTTGAAACGCCGTGTAAATGAATCATCGCGCCCTTTGGCCTTCCCCCTCCGGCAGACTGCTCCGGTCTTAAAACTCCCTCAAGCCTTAAAACTCATGGCGCCGAAGGTCGGCTCGTGACAGGATGCGGGCGGGTATTCCCAGCTCGGCCAACATCCGTTAAAACACACGCATTACTCCGTTTTGCCCTATCATGTACTCCGTTTTACGCCGTGGTGCTAGCACCTCATTTTTCGTCCTCACAGCGGCCGTGGCAGGCTGTGGCGGCAGTGGCGTTGCTGGTCCGGACCCGGTGGCAATCCCCATTCCGCAGCGCTCTCTTTCTGATGCCGCAGAGTGCCAATCAGTTGAGCAGATCGAGAGCTCGCCGCCGGTCTACCGCTGCGAGCACTCCGGTGGCCCAGTGTTTGTTGCTACCCTGCGGGACTGCCAGGTCTCGGAAAAATTCAGCTTCCAGGCAACGACGCGGCAGCTCTTTGTTGGAGTCACAGGCCTCAAGGTAATCTCGCAGGCTCCCGTCACTTTCGGCGGACGTAAAGCGCTGCAGACCCTCGTAACGGGCACCCTCGACGCCCAGCCGCTGTCGGTCTCGACCTTCACGTACCGTGAACACGGCTGCGTAAACGACGTCGTCGTGTGGCGCACCGAGAGCACCTCCGAATCGGAGGCCGGAGCTCCTCAGGCGTTTACTGCCCTCTCTCAGTCGCTCGCTGAGCGTGTGCTCGGCGCCTCGATGGAGCCGCACGATGCTCGCAGTTAGGCAGCTCTCGGCATCTCTTGGCCGCTACACCCTCCTGCTCGGCGACGTAGTGCGCGATATCGCCCGTAACGGCATCAATGTGCGTGAGGTGCTGCGCCAGATCGTGTGGATCGGCAACAACTCGCTCCCGATTGTGCTGCTCACCGCTGTCTTCACCGGCATGGTGCTAGCGCTCCAGACGGCGTACGGCCTGCACCGCTTCGGCGCCAAGAACTACGTTGGAAATCTGGTGGGTCTGGCCCTGGCGAAGGAGCTTGGTCCGGTTCTCACTGCTGTGATGGTATGTGGTCGCGTCGGGGCCGGGATCGCTGCGGAGATCGCCTCAATGACCGTTACCGAGCAGGTAGACGCTATACGCTCCCTCGGGGGAGACCCAATTCGGAGGCTCGTTACCCCTCGCATCGTGGCGGGGCTCATCTCGATGCCACTTCTCTCCGGCATCGCAGTCATAACTGGTGTTCTCGGAGGATTAGCTGTTGCGACTCTTGAGCTCGGAATCACCTCGCACCAGTACTACCGGTCGTACCTCTACGCAGTTCAGATCTACGACGTGGTCGAGGGGCTCATAAAGAGCTTCGCCTTCGGGCTCATCGTAGTCTCTGTCGCTTGCTACAAGGGGCTCCAGTGCCGGGGAGGCACAGAGGGCGTCGGCCTAACAACCACGTCGGCTGTCGTAACCGGCTCACTGGCGGTTTTTATCGCAAATTTCTTCCTGACGAAGCTGATTATCCTCTTTAAGTTCTCATGAGCAATTCGGCGCCGACCATAGAACTACGTGGTATCTGCACCCGCTTCGGAGCCTTGGAGGTTCACAAGGGGCTCAATTTTGCGCTGCAGCCAGGCGAGGTCACCACGCTGCTAGGCCCGAGCGGGGCAGGAAAAACCATCATATTGAAGCTTATCATGGGGCTCATGTCGCCGAGCGAAGGAAATGTTTTCGTCATGGGTCGCGACATTACGGGCCTCGATGAAAGGGAGCTGCGCGGTGTCAGGGCCGATATCGGGATGCTCTTCCAGGGCGCGGCACTCTTCGACTCGCTCTCTGTGTTCGACAATGTCGCATACGGACTGCGTGAGCGCGGCGAAAGGGATGAGTCGAAGATTCGGGAAATAGTTCACGAGCGCCTTGAGATGGTGGGGCTGCCAAACGTCGACTGGAAGCTCCCTTCTCAGCTCTCCGGCGGCCAGCGAAAACGCGTTGGCCTCGCTCGCGCGCTCGCCAGCTCGCCCAAGATAATGCTCTACGACGAGCCAACGACGGGGCTCGACCCGACATCAACGCGCAAGATCGACGACCTCATACTCAAGTTCGCGCGCGAGCGAGGGATTACCTCGCTGGTCGTTACCCACGATATCTACAGTGCGCGTAGGGTCTCCGACCGCTGGATGCTGCTCTCAAAGGGTGTTATCGCTGCCGACGGACCGGTCGCTGTCGTTGAGCGTGATAGCGAACTAGTCTCAGAATTTGTCTCGGGAACTTGGAAGGATGACGCATGAAAGCACGAAATGAGCTCAAAGCCGGCCTCTTTATGGCTGTCGGTATCTTCCTGGTGGCAGGACTGATCCTCATTATGGGGCGCGAGAAGCAGATATTCGCCAGACAGAGCAAGTTCTACGCTACCTTCGGTGACGTCAAAGGGCTCTCAACCGGTGCGCCCGTGCGGCTTGGCGGTATTCCGATCGGAAGAGTCTCTGATGTCGGCTTTGCTAAGGACCTCTCGGACCTGCGGGTGCATGTGACGCTGCTCATCAACAACTCGTACCTTGACCGCGTGCGTCCGGATTCGACCGTCACTATCGACACGCAGGGACTGCTCGGTGACCGCTTCGTCTCGATATCCCCCGGGGAATCGGCAGGCTCTATCGCTCCGGGCTCGACTCTTCCTAGCACTGAGATTGCCGACTTCTCTAAAGTTCTTGTGCGCGCCCAATCAGCTGTCGACAACACGGCGCAGATTACAGAGCGGCTTAACAAGAGCCTTGAGGGGCTCTCCCCGGACACCTTTACGAATATCGCCGAGGCGACGCACAGCATGGCCGAAGTCTTTGCCGCGATAAAGAGCGAGAAGGGCTTTATCAACCGTCTCATTTACTCAGAGCAGGACGGCAAGAAGCTCATGGACAGCATCAATGCAACCTCTCGTGACCTGAGCGCTATCGTCGCGGAGGTAAAGTCGGGTCAAGGGGTGCTGCATGCGCTGGTGTACGACGACTCTGGAAATCGCGCTGTCAGCGAGCTCATCACCGCGAGCCAGAGTGTTTCTCGAGCCAGCAGCAGCTTGGCGGACGTGCTTAACGCTGCGCGAGACGGCAAGGGACTCCTGCACGACCTCGTGTACACCGACGTTGAGCCGGGCGTCGTCGGCAAGCGAGTTGAGTCGATCCTGGTGTCGCTCAGCCAGAGCGCTTCGAACCTAAAGCTCGCAACAGACGCAATGGTAGACGGCACTGGCACCCTCGGTGCCCTGCTCGTTGACCCGCGTCTCTACGACAACCTGATTGAGATAACAGATGGCGCGAAGCGCAGCTTCATCCTGCGTCAGGCGGTGCGCAGCTCTCTCAACCACTGAACGAACTGAGAACTGACTGCGCTCGCGCGGCCAAGTCGCTACCCGAGAGGCTCCAGACGCTGATGGGCGAGATGGTCGCGCAGCCCCGCCCAATCAGAGCGCTGTCACAGACTGGATCGCTGTCATTGACTTTCTCGATCTCTGCATGCCGAAAACTTCTCACGTTGCTCCCATCGAGACCTGGCTCCTCGTGAAACACGCGCCCGTAGCGAGTGGTCCCGAGCGACGCAGCCCGCAGCACCGACGGGTCGGTGAGCTTGAAGGGCATGTTTACGTTCCAGGTCAACGGAGTCCTCAGAGTGGTTTCACGGTGCTCTGGGCTGAACAGGCGGTCGGTCAGGAGCGTGAGAACCCGGGCCGTCTGGCTTCGGAAGACCTGCATAGTTTCGGCTTCAATCATGTAGCTAGCGGTGAAGGCGTTTCGCGTTGCACTGTCAAAGGCCTGCGAGAGCGCGATCGCCGGAACTCCGGCGAGGTTCGCCTCGAGACACGCCCCAACTGTCCCGCTCGACAACACGAACCCCAGCCCCATGTTGAAGCCTGCGTTAATTCCGGACACAACGAGGTCGGCTTTCGTCGCCAACAGGTTGTGTATCGCGACGTTCACGCAGTCCGCGGGGGTCCCCGACACGAAGCTCGCGGGCCGTCCAAACAGCTCCCCGCTCTGGACGTGCAGGGGCGAGAAGCGGGTCATGCTCTTGCCAGTCCAGCTCTGCTCATGCTGCGGCACGGCGAGCGTGACCTCCCCGAGCCGTGCAAAGTGCTCCACGGCGAGCTCAAGGAGCGGCGAACGGTGGCTATCGTCGTTGGTTATAAGTATCTTCATGGATTCTGGCTTTCATGCGCTGACTTGTAGCGAGCGCAACTGCGAGATGTAAGACTTGAATTGTGCCCCACGGTGCTCGAAGTCAGAAAACTCGTCGAAGCTCGCGCAGCCTGGAGTCAGCAGAACGACCCCACGCTCCAGCTTCTTAAGCGCATCGAGCGCAAGCGCCGTAGCCTCACGCAGCGTTGGGGCAACGACGCACGGAATTCCACTTGCTCGACAGTGTCCTGCAAGAAGTGGCCCGTCTTTTCCGAAACACACAACCGGCTCCATCGAAGTTTTTTCCGCCGCTACTGCCTTCAGCACTGGCTCCCAGGAGCCAGCTTTCGAGAGCCCCCCGAGCATCAGAACTAACGTGTGCTCCGGGAAGTGACTGCGCACCGTCGTAAGTGCTGCCAGGGATGCTGCAACGGTGGTCGACTTCGAGTCATTGATGATTATCCGCTCTGCCTCGCGCGAGACTACCTCGAGGCGGTGTTCTAGGGGCACAAAGGTGTCAATTGCTTCCTGAACTGCGGAGGCCTCCAGCCCCATCGCTCGCGCCGCAAGGATAGCTGCCGCAATGTTGGCCCGATTGTGCGACCCGAGCAGCGCGCTGCCTGACGTTTGGTACCGCTCCAGCACTCCCCTAATGCTGGCCAATATCGCCGGCCCCTGAGGAGACGACTCGTCGATCGAAGCAGCGCTCGCCGCGCCCTTGAGCAGCTGCTCAAGAGGCTGCCGTCCGAAGAGTGCAAGTGAAGCGCGCGAACCTCGACCCATTCCGTACACGGCGGGGTCATCTGCATTCAGCACAGCAGTACTCTCGCCGTCCTGGAGCTTCAGGCAACGAGCCTTCGCGGCTCCGTACCTCTCCATCGAGCCATGCCGCTCAAGGTGATTCTCGCTCAGGTTGAGCACGACCGACACAGCTGGCTTGAGGACGGTGCAGGCTTCGAGCTGGTAACTCGAAGCCTCCACTACGAGCACGGAGCGCTCAGCTCCCCGCTCTCCGCGCAGCTCTTCACTCGAGATGACAGGGGTGCCGACGTTTCCGCACAGGTAGGACTTTACCCCCGCTGTCTGCATCATGTGGTGAATCAATGACACCGTGGTACTCTTGCCGTTACTGCCCGTGACCACAACGCTCTTGCCGCCGTGGAGCTCTATTCCTAGTTCAAGCTCAGAGACGTACGGAACTTTGAGTCGGGTAATAGTTCCAACAACAGCCGACTCAAGCGGGACTCCAGGGCTCAAGATCGCCAACCCAACCTCGTCCAGCAGCGGCGCAAGAGCCTCTCCATCGACGCCGAAGCGAACAAGGACTCCCAGCTCTCTGAGCTGCTCGGCATACGGGGCGAACTTCGACTTCGCCATGAAGGCTTCCTCGCTCTGCTTTTCGACGAGGAGCACCTGTAGCCCGTGGCGCACGAGGAACTTCGCACTCTCAATACCGCTAATTCCAAGGCCGATCACAAGGGCTTTCTTGTCCGACACTGCAACGGAATCTATGAGATCCAGAAACGACATGGCTACCGCAGCTTGAGAGATGTCAGGGCGATGATGGCGAGCACAATAGAGATAATCCAGAACCGCACGATAATTTTCGGCTCGGCCCAACCAGCTAGCTCAAAATGGTGGTGGATCGGAGCCATTCGGAAGACACGGCGCTTCGTGAACTTGTAGTAGTAGCGCTGAATCACAACGGAGGCAGCCTCCATCACAAAGATCCCGCCAGCGATCACCAAGATCAACTCCTGCTTGACGAGCACAGCGACGAACCCGAGCGTCCCGCCGAGCGCCATCGAACCTGTGTCTCCCATGAATACCTGCGCCGGAAAGGTGTTGTACCACAGGAACCCAAGCCCTGCCGCAAAGATGCTCGAGAGCACGATTGACAGCTCAGCTGCACCTGCCTCCTGATGAATTCCAAGGTACTCGGCGTACTTCGGGCTTCCCGCGAGATACGCGAAGATCGCGTAGGTACACGCGACTGTCATCACCGGTCCAATCGCCAAACCGTCTAAGCCGTCGGTGAAATTCACAGCGTTAGAGGTCGCTGTGAGCACAAACGAGACGAAAAGCACGAACCCGACAACTCCGAGCGGAAAGACAAGGTCTTTCGTGAACGGGATTACTAGGTCCGTTGAGCCGCCGAGCAGACACAGAACAACGGCCGCTGCGGCGCCAAGACCGAACTGCACGATCAGCTTTCCGCGCTCCGAGAGCCCCTTTGAATCTTGCTTCTCGATCTTCTTCCAGTCGTCAACAAATCCGAGGTAGGCGAATCCCGCCATGATCGCCAACGTGAGCCATACTTTGACGTTCGTAAGATCGCAGAGCAGCAAAGATGAGAGGAGCACCGCTACCACCACAACCATACCGCCCATGGTCGGTGTACCGCGCTTCCCTTCGTGCGCCTTTGGTCCATCCTCACGGATCGGCTGCCCCTTGACGCCACGCTCCTTAAGCCAAGCGATGAATCGCGGCTGCACGACCAGCACAAAGAGGAAAGTAAAGAGGAATGCGAGCATGCAGCGAAACGTCACGTACTTGAATACGTTGAGCCAGCTGAAGCGATCGTGAAGGCTGTAGAAGATTTCGTACAACACGGCGGGATCCTGGGAGAATTACGTGCGCGGAACTCTTGGGAAACTACCATCCCCCCCGCCAATCGTCGAGACGCTCGGAGGGGCCCTTTCGTCGTCTGGCAGGGCTTCCCGCCAGCTAACTCATGGGCCTTGATATAGCTCTCGGTAGACACCCTAACTATCTGAAATCAGACACCAGAAACGAATCTGAAGCACTCGTATGTCATGAACGGATATGAGGTAGTCAAAACAGATCTAGGTCGCCGTGCAGGCGCCTGGAAGTGCGGGTCAAGCTCAGCCCCAACCAAGGGTGTGGAGCACCCCTCTCTGCCGAGGTTATATGGTACGTACATCTCTCAACACCCTGCTCGTTGCTTCGCTGATTGCATTCGCTAGTGGCTGCACCAAAGAGGATTCCGACAGCAGCAGCTCCAGTGACTCAGGTTCTTTCCGGTCGAGCTGCGGCACGCTCAACAAAGGCGACCTAGAGAACCCAATACCGAAAGAGAGTGCTCGAAAAGGAACTGCAACCGTACTCGGTGCGAATCTCCTGCTCTTTAAGAGCTCAGATGGAAGCAATCTGGTGAAGCTGCAAAACCTGGGAGTGCAATCCGATGCAGCTCGAGCAACTGCGGCCCAGAACAAACTGAAGGCCCTCGCTGCTGAGGGAGAAGTGTACTACTACCAAGCAACCAAGAACTGCGAAGCTGAGGTTGAGGCCGGAGCATCGGGATCACTTGGGCAGGTTTTCTCCGCAAATGGAACAAACTTCTCCGAAACCCTGATTAAGTCGGGACTCGCTAGGCTTGAAGTCGACCAGTGCGAAGGAGAGCAGCTCGATTCATGCTACCAGGCGCTCGATGACGACGCTCAAGATGCGATCGCGAGTGAGCTCACGAAGTTTCTCTGGAAGCCAGTTTCCGATAGCAACGGCAAGCTCGCAATTCACACCGGCCCGTACGGAACGAGTGTCATCGTGAATGGCGTAACCGGAACGAACCAAGGGGCGGGCAACGGCTACGGCAGCCTGGCTCGATTCTCTCAGCCTGGCTGTGCGTACGGCGCAAACGTCCAGGTGAAGGTGATCGACGAGCGCACCGGAGCAGCCTACACCTTTAACGGCAGCGACACGATCACGATCCCTAACGGCTGCAACCGGTACTGCATTAAAGATGGGGCGATAGCGCTCTGTCCGAAGCGCTAGGCGAATAAGCGGACGCATCCGGTTTCGGAGCCGGGACCGGCGCCGGTGCCGGTCCCGGCTTTCAGCGCGAAAAAGAGGCTGCTTTTTCGCGGTGAATTTTCGCATTCCTCATCCGGGGAATCCGACTCGAATATCGTCGGCAATCCCCGGAAATATTCTGATTAGGAGCAGGAGTGCAGTCCAGGTGCAGGAGAAAAAGAAGGATTAGGATGAACACGAAAGCACATCGCGGGCGATCGCCTGGTCGGAAAACGGGAACTTCTCAGTGCCAATAATCTGGTAATCTTCGTGCCCCTTCCCCGCGATAAGCAGCGTGTCGTTGGGACCAGCTTCCTGAATCGCCTGAACTATCGCCGCGCGACGGTCTGCTTCCACAAACGCTGGCTTAATGCCGCAGCTCAAGATATCCGCGATAATCGCGGCGGGATCCTCGGTGCGTGGGTTGTCGGAGGTAACGACTACTTTGTCTGCGAGCTCGCCCGCGACGTTGCCCATCAGTGGGCGCTTCCCCTTATCCCGGTCGCCGCCACAGCCAAACAATACCCAGAGCTTTCCCTCGGTGGAGGCCTTGACCGTTTTGATCGCTCGCTCAAGGGCGTCAGGGGTGTGAGCATAATCGACGAAGACCCGCTTCGTTCCTGTTCCCACTCGCTCAAGCCGTCCAGGGACCTGGGGAACGTCTCTGAGCGCGGCGACAACCTTCGCCGGGTCGAGCCCTAGAGCAACACACGAGGCAAACGCGGCTGCTAGGTTCTCAGCGTTGTGGAGCCCGATAAATGGGGCCTCAACCTTCCAGGTCGCGCCATGTTCCCTGGAAGAGATTTCAAATTCCATCCCTGCCGAGGTCTCCCTGACAGTAGAGGTCCTGAAAGCTGCCTCCGCCGAGAAGCCGAAGGACGCATCACGCAACCCTGCCTCGCGCACGAAGGTCATAAGCGCGAGTCCGTGCGGATCATCGACATTCACAACCGCAGCCTTCGTTTTCTTGGTGCCGCCCGCCAGAAGGTCAAAGAGCCGCTTCTTTGCGAGGAAGTACGCCTCGAATGTCTTGTGGTAATCGAGGTGATCGCGTGTCAGATTTGTAAACACCCCGACGTCAAACTTCACGTCCTCTACACGCAGCTGGTCCAGGGCGTGTGAGGAGACCTCCATCACGCAGCTTCCAGCCCCTGCGGCAACGGCTTTCGCCATCAGCTCTTGCAACGTCAAGGCATCAGGGCTCGTCAACGCCCCCTCGATTCGCTCTCGTCCGAGAAGCTCGCTGCCCAGGGTCCCGACACGCAAGCAGCCGCCGGCGAGCCGGTTCAGCACGTGGTACACGATCCAGTTTGTGGTGGTCTTGCCGTTGGTGCCAGTAATACCGACTACCTTAAGCGCCGCCGATGGATCTCCTTCGATCGCTGCGGCTAGCGCGCTGAGCGCCCGGCGTGAGCTCTCTACGACGATCCCTGGGCGGCCCCGCAGTACCGCACCATTCTCAACCACGCAGCCAACGGCTCCGCGCTCAAAAGCTTGATCAACGAACGAGTGCCCGTCCACCTTAAAGCCAGGAATTGCCACAAAGAGGGAGCCGGGCAACACGGCTTCAGTGTTCAGCGCAAGCGCCGCCACAGGTGTAGCTCTGTCGGCTCCGAGAAGCGTCCCATGAGAAGCAGCAGCGGCCTCGCCGAGGGTAAAGGTCTTCATGCGCACAAGCCTAGACTGCGCTCGGGGTATGTTCAAGACGGGGGCCGCGAAAAAAGGGCGAAGGTGCTCTGCAGAAATTGTGCTGCGTCACGAAGGAGTTACTAGTCGGCCGCGCCCCTCCTTGTCCTTATCTTTTTCTTTCTCATTCTCCTGCACCTGACTCCTCGTCCTGATCCGGATATCTCGTCTCGAAAATCATCGGCAATACAGGGAAATTTTTTCATTATGAGCCGGTGCCGGTGCCGGAGGATGAGGAATTCTGTGTCCGCTACAAGCCAAAAAAAGGGAGGGTAATTAATGCTGCTCCCTCGGCTTGTACGATGCCGGAAAGAGCTCCTCGTCCTTAACGTCGATAGAGCGCTCGGGCACGATGAAGGGTGAACGCGAGTTTCCGACTCCAAGCTCAGTGCGAGTTGAGATGAATCGGAAGGTGCGGTCCATGATGCGCTGGAAGACCGGGGCTGCGAGGGTTCCGCCGTAGATGCTCTTGGCACGTGGCTCGTCGATAATAACCATCGCTGTCAGGTTCCGTGGTACGCCGACCGGTGAGCCATCAGCGAAGCCAACAAACGACGCCACGTAGGTGCCGGCCATGTAGCCGCGCCCCTTCGGATTGGCTTTTTGGGCTGTGCCGGTCTTTCCTCCAACCCGCAGCCCCTCAATCTTCGCCTTTGCGCCCGTCCCGTGCTCGTCTTCGACTACGCCGTACATCATCTCGCGCGCGGCAGAAGCGGCCTTCTCTGACACGACCCTCTCACCCTGAGGGATTCCGTGCTCGTCGATCACAACGGACAGGGTCGGGAGCACTCCGCCGTTCGCTATCGCCGCGACAGCACGCACGACCTGAAGTGGAGTGACGGCAACGCCCTGGCCGAAGGAGTGCGTTGCGACATCGACCTTGGCCCAGGTGCTCTCACTGCGCAGGATGCCGTTCGTCTCGCCCGCTAGGCCAAGCCCGGTTGATGATCCGAAGCCAAACTTCCTCAGGTAGTGGTAGAGCCGGTCGCTTCCGAGCCGAATTCCGACCTTGGTCATCCCGATATTCGAAGAACGAACGACCACGTCGTAGAACGTTACTGTTCCAGATGGATGAACGTCCTTGATGGTGTGCTTAGAGAACGGGAAGCGGCCATTCTCGCAGTTGATCTTGTCTTCAGGCGTTACCACACCTGCATCAATCGCAGCAGCAGCGACGATCGGCTTCATGACCGAGCCGGGCTCGAACACGGCCTCTACCAGGAGGTTTCGCAGCATGTCCTTCGAGTCGCCAGATGGCTTATTGAAGTTGTAGCTCGGGGATTGACTTAAGGCGACGATCTCGCCAGTGTCTGAGTCGATCATGACGGCCATCGCTTGCTTGGCGTTGGCGTTCTTCCGACCGATCTCAAGCTCTTCGTCCATGATGATCTGGAGGTCGGCATCAATCGTGAGGCGCAGCGCGGCTCCCTTCGGCGGCGAGAATCCTTCAACCGCCTCAGCGCTGCTGCTGACGTGAATAATCTTGCCGAAGGCGTCACGGGTGGCTGTGGTCTTTACGTGGTCTTCGTGCAGCCGCTTCTCGTAGAGCGACTCGATGCCGGAGAGACCGGTGCCATCCACGCCGACTTTACCGATCAAGGCACTCGCTGCCTGGTTGTAGGGGTAGAAGCGGCGAGCCTCGAGCACGGTACCTACGCCGGGCAGGTTAAGAGCAGAGATCTTATCAGCCTGGTAGCGGAGCACCTGGCGTTTTAGCCAGACAAACGGCTGCGTACTATCGAGCCGAGTGCGAACTTCCGACGGCTTCATCTCGAGCAGCTTGGAGAGGTCTTTGACCGTTCGCTCGCGGTCTCGGACCTGCTTCGGTCGGACATAGATGGACTGCGCCGGAATGGAGACGGCCATCAGCTTGCCGTTGCGGTCTAGAACCTGCCCCCGCTCGGAGGCAACCTCAACCTCGGCTACGTGCTGCTTCAGTGCCCAGTCCTGCCAAGTTTCGAAGTCTGATACCTGGAGGCTGTAGAGCCGCCCAACTAGGAGCCCGCTCCACAGCATCGCCAAGACTCCGATCAATCGGAGCCGCATCGGACGTTTGTTAGCAAGCGAGACACCTGCGGCACTGGGACGCTGACCAGATGCGAAGTCGCTGCCGATTAGGCTTCGTCTAGAGACCGATTGGTCTGGAGTGAACTGATTTACTGAGCTGCGAACGGCTGGAATGCGCGCTTTCTTCGTTGAGCTTTCGGCCGAAGATGATGAGGAACGAGCAAACATGCGAGCCAAGCCCAAACGTACGGGAGCACCTGCCGCCCTTCACATGCCGCCTATCGGCGGCTGGTCCGAACCAATCTCTCCGAACCAATCGGTCCGGTCCTGAGGTGCGGAAATTTTAGCAGCCACCCGAGGGCCTGGTGACTGCTTCTCTTGCTCCGGGTAAACCGGACTAGTAGGCAAGCCTGATGGTCTTCCCTGGATTGTGGTCCGAGAGCCCCGCCATCTCACGGCCTGAGCGGGCCAGAGAGTCTGGGCGCAGAAGCACTGAGCGCTGTAGCTCAAGCTCTCTTCGCTCCATGTCGAGGTCAACCGTGAGTTGCCGAGCTTGGCCGAGCTGGTACCCGAGGTCTGTCGCCTCAAGCTTCGCCCAAACCCGCGCTCCAAGCACAGCTAGGATCGCGATGCCGGCCAAAACCTGGACCTTCGCTGATACAGCCTTAGCTTCACGCCTTACGTAAACCGACTGATACTGCAAACACACTGCCATATAACCAAATCCTCT
>CAZZJR010000042.1:1790-23276 GCA_964654585.1 uncultured Bdellovibrionales bacterium | reverse complement strand
AGGCACCAATAGTCAAGAGGTTGAGCCCTAACTTAACCGGGTCTTCCTGTTACTGGGCACTTACGCCTACTGGAAAATCCCCACCCAACAACCGAAAAGGAACCCTACACCGAAGGCGAAAGGGGCAAAAGGAACCGTAAAACCCACGAAAAATGCAAAAAAGGGGGCAAAATACTGAGTCACATATTCAGCTATGGCAGCATACCCAGGTAATCAACGGAAACCGTCTTACTGGCACGAAACATATGCCCAGTCGAGAAAACAGGGCCAACATCGAGCGAAATCCCTACCAGCCTGAGCCCCAAGAGCTCGGAAAGGTCGCCCCTGCCCTAGGTTTACAGGAATCCGCTGGCCTTGAGGCCATCCGCGAGAAATTAGAGGACGTCCTCTCCCGAGCAGCGGCGATAAAACTCAATGACAGCTTGCAAGACCGCAACCGGGTGGAGGCGTTACAGGTCGTAAACGACTCCTACAAGCGTGCGCAGCCAGGTTTCTTCTCATTCAACGCTCAAATACTGCCATCGGGCGGTCGCTCATTTACGCAGGTGATGGAGCTGCTTCGGAATTTGGTGCGGCTGGTCGAGGCCTCGGAGCGATACGTAGACCCCTCTACCTCCGCTCCTGCTGCTCCGGCACAAGAGCTCTCGGAATTAACGCCCCCGACCCAGCCCGTGGGAACGAAACAGAGCTTCCGAGGCTACCAGTTCGATTCCCCATCGCACATAAGCCACGCCGTGGACGAGGTGCTTGATCGGGCGAAGCAGCAGACGCCCCCGGAACCGGCCGCAGTGGCTAGACTCAGAGATGCCCTGAAGTACCTCAAGGAGCAGCGGATCATTCCGCCCGACGCTTTGCAAGGCACTGAACCAGCTGCTGCTCCCTCGCTCGCTCTACTCCGGCATGGGATGAGTTGGGTCTGGAACACCCGCGGCACCCGCTCTTGGGACCCACGCTTAGCTACAGGTCGAAACCAGTCGCTCTTCACGGCAGCGCCGCAGTACTTCAACGAGATCCCCGAGCAGCGCTCGCGGGCGAAGCAGGAGCTGCTAGACACCTGCTTGCGAATCCGCACAGCGGAAGACGCCTCACGGCACCCGCTTAATAGCGGTTCGAGCGAAGGAACAAGAGGTCTTCGCTTACTTCGGCGCGATGTCGCCGCGGAGGTAACCGGCACCACTCCCACGGAGTACACGCTTCAGCGCTGGGAAGCCCTGTACCGATTCCTGCGGGCAACGGAAAGCAGGAGCAGCGGCCGTTAGCCGTGATCTGCCGAGCGAATAGCCGCTCGCGATAGCTCCGCGCGCACTACATGTACATCCCGCCATTGATACCGATCGTCTGCCCAGTGATGTAGGCAGCAGCATCCGAGGCGAGGAACGACACGAGCTCAGCAACTTCATCAGCCTGTCCGTAGCGACCAAGCGGAATGGCCTTCATGTGCTCAGCGCGCAGCTTCTCGTCGAGGGCTGCGGTCATGTCGGTCTCGATAAATCCTGGAGCAACGGCGTTCACGGTGACGTTGCGTGAGGCGAGCTCCTTGGCCATCGCCTTGGTCATTCCGATCAGGCCGGCCTTTGAGGACACGTACGGCACCTGCCCCGCGTTACCCATCTCGCCCACAACCGAGCTGATGTTGATGATTCTCCCCCACTTCGACTTGAGCATCAGCTTCGCGGCAGCACGCCCGCAGAAGAAGGCTCCCTGGAGGTTAACTGACAGCGTCTGGTTCCAGTCATCGTCTTTCATGCGCAGCAGGAGCCCGTCGCGAGAGATCCCCGCGTTGTTGACGAGGATATCGAGCTGGCCGTGCTTCGCCTTGATCTCGTCAAATGCCTTGTCGACCGCAGCGCTGTCCTGCACCGGGAACTGCATAAGCTCGCCATCGCCGCCGACCTCACGGATTGCAGCGAGGGTCTCCTTCGCAGCGTCTGGCGAGGAGGAAAAGTTCACGATCACGTGCGCGCCGTGCTTGGCGAGGTTCACCGCAATGGAGCGGCCGATTCCGCGCGAAGCTCCGGTAACGAGTGCAATCTTTCTCTTCGTCTCTGTCATGGTTTTCTCCTGTTCAAAATCGTTGGCGGGCTAGCTCTCGCGGCGCTTGGCGCGGGCTTTCTTCTCGAACACTCGCGACCAGCCGTTGCCGCCATCATCGTCGAGGGGTCCCTGCTTCACGTCGAGGCTGCTCAGGGCCGCACTGAGCTTCTGCATCACAGACTCGTCCACGAACTTCTGCGCTACTCGGATGCCGTTCATGACGGCCCTGCTCGATGACGAGCCGTGGCACTTGATAGCGATGTGGCCGAGACCGAGCAGCGGAGCTCCGCCGTATGCCGACGGATCGAGCTTCTCCTTGAAGACCTTCTTGAGCACCGGCTTGGCGAGCCAGAGGCCGAACTTGGCGCGCGGGCTGCTCTCGACCATCGCCTTGATAGAGTCAACCACCAGCCCGACGCTGCCCTCCATCGCCTTGAGGACGATGTTGCCGACAAAACCATCACACACCACTACGTCCACGACGTCCCGAGCGATATCCCTGCCCTCGACGTAGCCGATGAAGTGTACCCCCTCAAGCTCTGCCAGCATCATCGCCGCAGCGCGGATGATGTCGTTGCCCTTGGCCAGCTCCGTGCCGTTCGACAGGAGCGCAATACGCGGCTTCTGGACGCCCAGGGCAGCCATCGCGTAGTGGTGCCCCATCAGCGCGAACTGAACGAGCTGGAAGGCCTGGCAGCCAGAGTTGGCGCCTGAGTCGAGCAGCACCGTTGGCGTGCCCGAGAGGCCCTTCGGAATGAGAGATGCAATGGCAGGCCGGGCGATACCCGGCAGAGTTCCCCCGACGAAGACTCCAGCAGCCATGATGGCGCCGGTGTTTCCCGGGCTTACGACCGCCGATGCTTTACCCTCCGCGACGAGCTCGAAAGCGACACGAATGGAGGAGTCCTGCTTGCCGCGTATAGCGAGCCCAGGGCTCTCATCCATCGAGATAACCTGGGAGGCATGGTGGATAGAGATTGGAAGCTGATCGGAGCCTGAGGCGGCTGCCAGCAGCTCTTTAAGCTGCCGCTCTTCGCCGACCAAGATGGAGGGGATATTAAAAAGGCGGGCCGCTTCGACTGCGCCCGCCACTACGACCTTAGGACCATGATCGCCGCCCATCGCGTCGACTGCTACCGGTAGCGTCGCCTGTGGTTGGCTCGGAGTCTCTGAGGTCACGGTTTTTCTTCAGGTGTTCGTGCCCGATTACGCTGCTGCCTTACCTGCGCGAAGCTCCTTCCCTCGGTACGTGCCACAGCTGACGCACATACGGTGTGGGAGGACAGGCTCAGCACACTTCGGGCAGATGATCGCGTGAGTGCGCTTCAGGGCATGGTGTGAACGCCGCATGTTGCGCTTTGACCGGGATGTACGCTTTTTGGGAACTGCCATAACAACCAACCGAAATAATTACATTCTCTCGAAACGAGAAGCGAGTTTGTAGCACGCTTCAGGCGGCAAACTCAACCCTACCACTCTTTACTGCCGTGGGTCAGCGGATGGGACACCGCAACGCACGGGTACTTGCTCAGGAAGTTCCTGATACAAATGAGGTAAGCACCTAAGAATCCTAGGAAAATACCAATCTCAGTGAAACCGAGCGGGATCGATGCGGGGCTAATCTCCGGCATGATGAGCAGGTAACGGTCGAGCCATACCCCAGTCATCAGTACGAAGCAGATAGCAGCGTAGGTAACCCGGTTCTTCTTGAGGTCCCGGCTCAGGAGGGTGATGAACGGGATAATGAACGCCATCGGGAACACGATCCAGGCCAGCCCCTTCCACGGGAACTCACGAGTACGGAGGATCAGCCACTGCGTCTCTTCCGGCAGGTTTCCGTACCACTGAGTGAGGAACTGCGACCAGAACATGTAGCCCCACAGCATGCAGAAACCGAAGTTGAGCTTTCCGAGGTCCCAGAACTGCTGGGTCGTGATGAGCTCACCGAGCGCCGCCTTTTTGCGAGAGAAGTACATCGACATGAGCGCAAGTCCGGCCCAACCGATGTAGATCTGGCTGACGAAGATGAACGCTCCGAACAGGTTCGAGTACCAGGTCGGATTCTGGCCCATAATCATCTCAAACGAGAAGAGCGAGACCGTCACTGCGTAGCAGAACACGATCACCGGGGCCGCGTACGACATCTTGCGCTGCAGCGGGAGCACTTCACGCTCAGCTCCCTTCCAGCCCCTCAGGAGGTAGCGGTGGATCGGGAGGTCCCAGTCTGACTTGTTCTTGGCTCGCTCACGCGCAAGGCCGATATCGCCGCGAAGGGAGAGACCGATGAAGCGCGCCATGAGGAAGTAAAGAACGAAGAAGAGGCATGAGAAGCGGAAGTACACGAAGCCCGGCTGCATCCAGAACTCGCGGCCCGGCATCGGCTGGCGGCCCCAGAAGAAGAGATACTCACGGCCAAAGTACGTCGTCAGGAATGCAACGAACGCCACCGGGAGGTACGCCACGTTCGCCTCGGCGAGGCGCCGAATCGGAGCGCCCCACTGCGCACGAACGATCTGCATAATTACGCAGGTCATAACGCCGCCAAGAGCGAGTCCTTGGAAGTAGACAGCATTGACGAAGAACGCGCCCCACGTTGTTCCGGCGTCTCCGAACAAGAGCCCGTAACAGAACGTGAAGATTCCAACAAACACCAGAGCCCACATGTTGAGGTAGGTCTTGAGCTTGATCGAGATCGGTCCTGCGTCGACGACCTTCTCGATGTTTACCGGCACAGTATGAACGTGCGACATCTTGCTTCCCCTTCCTAATTTACACCCTGCTGACTCTTTACGTAGTTGACGATATCCCAGTGCTCAGTCGGCGAGAGCTTCCAGCCGTGGCCCGGCATCAATCGGATACCGAAGTGGATCGTTGCGTAGATGCTGCCCTCTGTGCGCGTCTTGTAGACGTCTGAGGTCAGATCCGGCGGCGTCTGGAGCGCCTTTGCGCCAACAGGACCCGGCGCGTACGGCTTCTTGCTGATATCGCCGTGGCACGGCTGGCAGTTCACCGTAAAGAGCCGCTTTCCATTGGCCGTCGATGTTGGGTCGCCGTGCAACGGGTTGACGAGCTTCTCTGCGTCCTCACGCGAGGCCACGTAGTAATCCGACATGCCAAGCGCCACAGTGCCCGGAGCCTTCTCGCGCATGATTACTCCCGTGCGCTTCTGGACATCCACCATGTCGTCGTTGAACGGCAGAGCCGTTGCCTCTACGGCCGCAAACGCGCTGAGCGCCGCCGCCACCAAAGCTGTCTTTCCGAATCGAGCTGCTTTCATGAGCCCCTCACCTCACCTTACAAACTGTCCCGCACATCGACTTCGTCTGCGCCTGCTGTCTTGAGGCGCTTGCTGACGTCTGCTACCTGCCCTGCCGAGCAAGCAACCACAACGCCGAACTTGTCGTGCGAAAATCTTGGGTCGTACCCCGCGGCGCGAACGACACTCGGGAGCTTGCAGAACGCGAAGATCGCGAAGAGCGTGCCGAGACCGCCGAAGAGGATCGTCCACTCGTAGCCCGGAACGAAGAATGCCGGGATAGAAGCGATGTTCTTCGCCGAGGTGCGCATCGGCCAGTCAAGAGAGCAGAGGATCGCTAGCGCCCATCCGCACGCGCAGCCCGTTAGGGCGCATGCGAACGACACGAGCCGCACCGGACTCTTCTGCGGGAAGGTGACCTCCTCGATCTCGTGGCGCGGCACCGGCGAGTACATGCGCCAGTCGAGGTTCGCAGCCTTCACATTCTTTACGGCCTCAAGGGCGTCATCCATGTAGGTGAAAACGCCGACTACTGCCCTGCTCGTTGACTCTACCATACGTAACGCTCCTCTTAGTGACCTGCCCCAACCGCGGCGTGCCCGTGACCGTGCCCTTCGTTTCGCATCGGCGGCGGGAGGATCTCCTTGATCTCAACGATCGCTACCGACGGGAAGAACTTGATGAAGAGGGTCATCCACATGCCGAACCATCCGAAGGCTCCAACCGTGATGCCGACCTCAACCCACGAGAAGTTGTAGCCGCCCCATGCCGCCGGGATGAACTCGCGCGTTAGGGACTGGAAGATGATGTTGAAGCGCTCTAGCCACATGCCGATGTTGATGAAGATCGAGAGCACGAAGAGGAACGGAATGTTCGTGCGGAGCGACTTCACCCAGAGAAGCTGCGGGAAGATACAATTGCAGAACGTCATGCCCCAGAACGCGATCCAGAACTCGCCGAAGGGGCGGAACCAGAACTGGAAGCGCTCGTACGGGTTGTTGCTGAACCAGGCCGTGTAGAACTCGGTGATGTAGGAGTACGTTACAACCCCGGAGGTCATGAGGATGAGCTTGCTCATCGCATCGAAGTGAAACGGGGTAATAAGGCGCTCAAGCTTGAAGGCCTTGCGCAGCGGAATGATCAGCGTGACCACCATCGCTACGCCCGAGAAGATGGCTCCTGCTACGAAGTACGGCGGGAAGATCGTGGCGTGCCAGCCAGGAACGATGCTCATCGCGAAGTCCCACGATACGACGGAGTGAACCGAAACTACGAGCGGTGTCGCGAACGCAGCGAAGATAAGGTAGGCCGCGGTGTAGTGCTTCCACTGGATGTGGCTGTTGCGCCATCCAAGCGATGTCACTCCGTACAGAATCTTTCGGAAACGGGTCTTCGCCTGGTCGCGTGCCGCTGCGATATCCGGGATGAGCCCAACGATAAAGAAGGTCGCTGAGATGGTGAAGTAGGTCGAAACCGCGAACACGTCCCAGAGGAGCGGCGAGCGGAAGTTCGGCCAGAGCGCACGCTGGTTCGGGTACGGCATGAGCCACAGCGCGTACCACGGACGGCCAAGGTGGATGATCGGGAAGAGACCGGCCGTCATAACTGCGAAAACCGTCATCGCCTCTGCGAGACGGTAGATCGGCTGACGGAAGGCCGCGCGGAACAGGTACAGAACGGCTGAGATGAGCGTTCCTGAGTGCGCGATACCTACCCAGAATACGAAATTCGTGATGTACGTTCCCCACCCAATCGGGTGGCTCTTGCCGGACTCACCGAAGCCGCTCCACATCTGGTAGAACCAGCACGAAGCGCCGATGGCGAGGAAGAAGAGGCAGGTAAAGAGCAGCAGGTACCAGCCGGTTCCCGGCGGCTCGAGCATCTTGAGGATCGTGTCGTTCACCTCGGCGTAGGTCACCGGGGCTTCTTTCTTTGAGTGGTGCTTCTCTTCCATACGAAGGGTCTCTTGTAACGTTCCTCTTAAACTTACGCCTTGTAGCGGATGTCGTTCAGGTAGCTCACAGCCGGCTGCGTGTTCAGGTGGTGGTCAAGCACCTTGTACGCCCGCTCGCTCTTTTCAAGCTTGCTGACGCGGCTGTTCGGATCCTTGCGGTCACCGAACGTAATCGCCTGAGTTGGGCAGGTCTGCACGCACGCTGGGGTGATCTCGCCGTCCTCAACGAGGCGGCCGAGGTCCTTGGCGACGTCTTTCGCCTCAGCGATGCGCTGCACGCAGAAGGTGCACTTCTCCATCACTCCCACAGTGCGCTTGGTGACATCCGGATTGATCTGCCACGAGAGAAGCTCCGGCCACTCGTACTGGAACCAGTTGAAGCGGCGAACCTTGTACGAGCAGTTGTTCGAGCAGTAGCGGGTTCCGACGCAACGGTTGTACACCATCGCGTTCATGCCCTCTTCGTTGTGGTAGGTCGCGTAGACCGGGCACACCGGCTCACATGGAGCATTCTGGCAGTGCTGGCACATCATCGGCATGAAGCTCACCTTGAGCTCTTCGCCGCCGTCCTCCGTTGGCACCGAGTCGTAGTAGCGCTCGATGCGGATCCACGCCATTTCGCGACCCTGGGACACAACTTTCTTTCCTACAACTGGGATGTTGTTCTCAGCCTGGCAGGCAACAACGCACGCAGAGCAGCCTGTGCAAGCAGCCAGGTCGATGTTCATGCCCCACTCGTAGACTGGGTGCTCACGCTGAGTGTACATCTGCTTCGGCTCGTGGTGATCACCGCCATGCCCACCGCCATGCGCCGAGCCGTGCCCTTCACCGTGACCGTGCGCTCCTGCTCCCGTGATGAACGTGGTTCGGGCAAGCTCACGGCCCTCTTGTGAAGAGAACTCTTGGACGCTGACCAAATCGCCGGAGCCGAGGCCCCGGACGACTGTGACCGGCGCGCCCGTGAGAACGAGTGCGTCAGTTCCTGAAGCGATCTTCTTCGGGAGGAGCGAGAAGACGCTGCCGCCCTCTCCTGTGCTCTTAGCGTAGCGGCCGTAGGCTGAGTGCCCCTGGCCAACCGGAACGGCGACGATCCCCTTGTGTACGTGCTCCGTGACGTAAGCTGGGACGTGAACTTCTCCATCGTTAGTACGCAGGATGACCGCGTCGCCCTGCTTGATGCCCTGCTCCTTCGCTGTGTCTGGATGAATCTCTGCCCATGATCCCCAGACCGCCTGCGTGATCGGATCAGCAAGCTCCTGCATCCAAGGCTTATTCGCCGCGCGGCCGTCGAACGCTTTGACTGACGGGTACGGGTAGAGCATCAGCTCGCCGTGATGTGAAGGCTTAACGCTGATGCCGTACGATAGCGAGAATACCGCCGGATTGACCGCTGCGGTCGCCGAAGGCATCGACGCCGGCGCGACGAAGTAGCCGCCCTTCTCAAGGCTTGAGCGCCAGAAGGTCTCGCTGTCTGCGCCGCCCTTGCCGGACGTCAGCGTGAGGTAGCGCGACTTTACGTACGCGTCGAAGGTTTGGCTCGGGTCGATCTGCTTTCCTGCGTTCGCGGCGACCGTGAGAAGCACATCGCCTAGGCTCTTGGTGTCGAAGATCTGCCGCATCGATGGCTGAATTAATGACACACTGCCGTTCGGCAGATTTACGTAGCCCCAGTCCTCAAGCGAGGTGTGGAGCGGCAGGATGTAATCTGCGAGCTGCGCCGTCTCATCGAGCTGGCTCGCGAGAGCGACAACGAGCCCGGCCTTCTTGCCGGTGCCGTCACCCTTAATGCCAACTCGATTGAGCGCATAGTGGAAGCCGAAAGCGTCCGGGAACGAGTACTCCGGGTTAGTTCCTGCGGTAATGAGAACGTCGACCTTGTCTGACTGCATGTCGTCTACGAGCGCCGCGAGCTTCGACGCCGACGTCGAGGGCTTCTCCATCGAGGCGATATCCACTGTCTTGCCGACGTTGCCGAGCATGACGTTAAGGAGGTTCGTTAGCACGAGGAGCGGAAGCGGATCTGCTGTCGATGTTGAGGCGCCGCCTGAGAGAACGAGCGAGCTCTTGGCGTCAGCTAGGTACTGGGCCACAAGCAGCAGCTTCTCCTTGGGAATCCCTGTCTGTGCCTCGACCTCGGTCGCAGAGATGCCCTTGGTAAGCTGCGCGAGCTTGCCGCGCACGTCATCCGACACGCCCTTGGCGCGACCGCGCTCAATCATCTGGCCGACGAGGAAGAGGGCTACACGCACCTCAGAGCCGAGGTTCGGCTTGAGCCACAAATCTGCGTTGGCTCCTGTCAGCGAAAGCCGGGGCTCGATGTGAACGAAACGGAGCGGCTTCTCAGAGCGACGCGAGTCAGCCCACTGGCGCGCGTAGCCGACGGGGTTGCCCCAGGTCTCAAGGAAGTCTGCGCCGAAGTTAACGACAACCTGCGCCTTGTCGAGCTGGAACGTCGGGACGCCGTATGTGCCGTAGACCATCTCAGCAGCCTTTGCGACTGCAACTGGCTGCATAGGATCCCAAACCACCTGGTCGAATCCGAGCTGGGTCGCAAACGCAGTCGCGAGGTCCTGCTGGCCGCTCGGAAGCTCGCCTGTGAGCAGCACCTTCTTGTTCGTAGCGTTTGCTAGCGCGTCGTTCAGCTTGCCGTACACCTCATCCCACGTCGTCGGCTCGAACACTGGACCTGTCGGCAGAGTGCGGACCTTCTTGAGCGGGGTGCGGATGCGGTCTGGATCGTAGAGCGACTGAAGCGAGGCTTGGCCGAGAGCACAGAGGCTTCCGCGGTTCACCGGGCTATCTGGATTTCCTTCGATCTTTACGGCACGTCCCTCGCGGGTCCGGACCCGGATTCCGCAGCCAGTCGTACACTCGGTACAGGTCGAGCTGTACCAAACAGATACTCCCGGAACCATCTCGGGGATGCCCTTCACGTTCGGCAGGATATTCTGCTCGACTGGATTCGCGCACGCAGTTGCGCCTACCGCGGTGGTCGCGCCGAGCGCTTGCAAGAAGCGTCGACGCGAGATCTGCACCAGACCCGTTCCCTCTTCGCTCTTGCGGCTTGCGTTGAGCTGTACGATTTGACCTTCCATCTTGGACCCCTACGAAACGCTTGATCTTCTCTTTCCTGGCCTATCCCTCAGGACTACCGGTGCCCGTGGCACACGAGACAGTCGATGCTAGCACCACGTTCGCGGTGACAGCTGATGCACCATCCCATCTTCATCGACGAGACGCGCTCAACCTTCTCCATCTCCGGAATCTGTCCGTGACACTCCTGACAGGTGACTCCGGCCTTAACGTGACGCTTGTGATTGAACTTTAGGTAGTCTGGCATGACGTGAACTTTCACCCACGGAATGGGCTGGTTCTTGGCGTACATGTCTTTCAGGTACTGGATATCTTTCTTCCCCTGCTCGCTCTTGCCCTGCACCAGCGCGCCGTGACACCCCATGCAGGTCTCTTCCTCTGGAATCGCTGCGTAGGCGGCTTTGCTCACTGACCAGTGGCAGTACTGGCACTCCATCTTGTTCTGCTGCACGTGGATGACGTGGCTGAACTTAATCGGCTGCTCAGGGCTGTAGCCACGCAAACGCGGCGGCGGGCCGAAGTAGCGGAAGTGATCCGTGATGTTGAAGTCCCACAGGGCTGCCTGTCCGTCGTTGTACACGCCTGTGCGAACACCGAGCTGCGGATACTGCGACGCACTATCTTGCGCGGTCGCACTGCTCGCGACTCCTCCCTGCTGCGCAAAAACAGCTACGAGAGCGAGTGCCAAAACACCTGCTCCTGCGATTGCCAATCTGATTCTTGTTATCATTGGTGAAGCTGATACGAGGAAGTAACCGGCCCTGGGGGATGCTGTGCAGCACCCGACAGAAACCAGCTATGCCTACTACGTAATAAAGGTGAAGCTTGCTCCCGCTGACGAAGGTTGTGGGGCGGCGACCGTAGTCCGGGAAAAATCATCGCTTGCGCGAGTCATAAAACCCGAGAAATAAACGAAAAACGTCGTCCCGGCCGAACCTTAAAATGTCGTTGGGCTGAGCTTCGGCGTAACATTTAGATCGAAACGAGAAATAAGGAAATATCCAGTGTCTATAAAACACTGTTTACTTTAGGTGGGTGATCTATTTCGGTTGGGGGTCGATGACGGTGGAAAAGCTTCACATGCGCTGTTTAATCAACGGGGAGTGGCGTGATGCCAGCTCTGGCTCAACATTTGAGGTCAACAATCCGGCCACAAACGAGCTGATCGCGACCGCTCCGCTGATTGATCGCGAGCAGGTGGAAGAAGCGATCAGCAGCGCAAATGCCGCATTTCCAGCGTGGCGGGACCTCCCCGCTCGGGAGCGTGCACGCATGCTTCGCGCCATCGGCGACTCGCTGCAGCGGCGTGGAGAGGAGTTCGCGCAAATCATCACTCGTGAGCAAGGGAAGCCTATCGCAGAGTCTCGCGGCGAAGTTGCCTACTCGGTGAATTACCTGCACTGGTTCGCTGAAGAGGCGATGCGCGTGTGCGGCGACATCATTCCGTCCGACTCGCCACAGAAGCGCATCCTGGTGCTCAAGCAGCCGATCGGCGTTGCGGCAGCGATCACCCCGTGGAATTTCCCAATCGCGATGCTAGCGCGGAAGATGGGCGCAGCCCTCGCCGCCGGCTGCACATTCATCGCAAAACCAGCTCCGGAGACACCTCTCTCAGCGCTGCTGCTCGGAGAGCTGTGCCAAGAGGCGAGAATCCCGGCCGGCGTGGTCAATATTGTTACCGGAGATGCGGCGATGATCGGAGCGGCTCTCATGGCGTCTCCGCTCGTCAAGAAAGTCAGCTTCACCGGCTCTACCGAAGTTGGAAAGCTGCTCATTCGACAATCGGCTGACACCGTCAAGAAGCTCACGCTGGAGCTTGGTGGCAATGCTCCCTTTCTCGTCCTAGACGACGCTGACCTTAATCGAGCGATCGACGGTGCGATCTTCGGGAAGTATCGCAACGCCGGGCAGACCTGCATCTGCGTCAACCGCTTCCTGGTGCACGAATCCCGCGCTCAGGAGTTCTCTCAGCGGCTCGTTGAGCGCACCAAAGGGCTCGTTGTTGGAAACGGGCTCGATGAGAAGACAGCTATTGGTCCGCTGATCAACGACCAGGCACGCGACAAGGTTGTTGGGCTGCTCAACTCTGCAGCCTCAGACGGAGCCACGTTCCTGTGCGGCGAAGGGGCGCAAAGGGCTACTTCACGCTTCGTCGAGCCGTGCGTCCTCACAGGAGTAAAGCCATCGATGCGCATCTGGAACGAGGAGATCTTTGGGCCGGTATCGACTATTACGACCTTCTCAAGCGACGCCGAGGCGATCTCGCTCGCCAACAACACCCCGTACGGCCTGGCCGCGTACGTCTACTCAAACAACCTGAGCCGCGCGCTGCGCACGGCTGAGCTGCTCGACTTCGGGATGGTCGGAATAAATGACACCGCGATCTCCAACGCGCAGGCGCCGTTCGGCGGGGTAAAGCAGTCCGGATTCGGGCGTGAGGGCAGCAAGTACGGGATAGATGACTACTTGGTGCTCAAGTACCTGAGCATAGCGTAGGCCGGACGCTCCTGTCCGGCTGCCGCACCTTGGCTTCGAGCAGCATATTTCTCTTGATTTTGCGCTACGCCTAGCTGATACAGCTCGCACTACAGGCGCGCTAGTCTCCTCCGCTCTCTGTTCCAGGCTCTTTTACAACCTCCACCTGCGAGTAGTGACCACGACGTAGCTGCCTTCACGCGATCAGCGAGATGATCCCGTGAAGGGCAGCGTGCTTCTTCTAAGTCAAGGTTTTTATCTCCACACATAGGGGCCCAAATCCATGGATGTGTTCAGCACCGGTGATGTTGCGAGGATTACTCGCACGTCTGTTCAAATGGTAAACAAGTGGTTGAAGCAAGGGATGCTGAAGGGGTGGAGAGTGCCCTCCTCAAAGTTTCGGCGCATCAACTTCTCAGACCTGCGCAACTTCATGATCGCTCATGAGTTGCCGCTCGATCTTCTGGAGCAAACGGAACGCTTCGTTCTGCTCGTATCGGATGACGAAGCACTGCGCTCAGCAGCTGCTTCCCTCACCGTGAGCGAACGGAAGGTTCGTTGCGCCGATGTCTTTGAGGCTGGCATGATCTTTAAGAGCCTCGACCCGTGCGCGGTGATTATTGATTGTCAGCTCGGCAGCGAAACAACCCAGCGGGTACTTTGCGCGATTAAGCAGGAGAAGCCAGCGACACCTCTCGTCGCGGTTTCCCATCGAGACGGCACCGGAATTGACTCCGTGCCTTGCTGTGCTCGAGCGGAGTTCTCAGATGGCCTCGCCGCGATCTTGAGGCCGCTACTTGGGAGAGCGTAACTGCTCTTCTGGGATGGATGTGGCGTTGCCAGCTGTTTTGCTAGAGGTTCTCCTCTGTAAAGAAGCTGCACGCTTGCCCATCTCTCTAGGTCCGGAGGCTCTCTTTGAAAACCTGAGCGTGTAGTGCGAGCGAAGGCCGTCCCAATCGCCACGGCTGGCGCCACGCCGCAAAAAGAAAGAGCCCCGCCCAGCACTGGCCAGACAGGGCTCTCTGAAGAGATAGGGAGCCGAATTAGCTCTCTTCCTCCTCAGCCTCGACCTCAGCCGCAGCCGATGCAACCTGGCATCCGACCAAGAGCTCGTCCGTAAGAGTTACTTCCTCACTCGCGTTGAGCTTGATTCCGCCGGCAATGCAGTCATCGCCATCCTCATCAACGAGCTTGATGTCGTAGACAGAGGCTGGGATGTTGTTGAGCGTGAACTCTGAGCCCGGCTCGATAGTGTCAGACTCGCCGCTTCCGAGCTGATCATCACCCCACTGCGACTGGTTGGTCGGCGAGAGGTAGAGGTTAGTGATCGTCAGAGACGACTTGTTCTTGAACTTGACGCTGACGCCATCCGCAGCGAAGGCATCAGCCGATACGGCAGAAACCACAAGCGCGAGCGCGATTGAGAGAGAACGATTCATACTGTTCATCCTTTTGATTTAAGATACTACTGTCTCGGAACGCTTCAGGAGAGGTACGGCGACTGCAGGATTCCCCACCTCACCGAAAACGCCCTTGCGACCTGCCTGGGGCTATACCACAAGCCCCGCTCCCCCTTCAAAGAGTAAATCCCCCCAACCACCCCGCCCCGGCAACGGTCTCGGCTCCGGTTCCGGCTGCGAAACACACAAATTAGGGAGCGAGAAAGCCAGCAAAAGCGCCCAGATTCGGAACTACTACCCCCAACTACCCGCAGGTCGGCGTTTGGAACGGCCACCGCTCCGGCTGCGGCTTCGAAAGTAAAAAATAAGGATGGCTGGCATACGGTGCCGGAGCCGTTCCCGGAGCCGGCACCGAGAAGGGCTCCGCTAAAGATTTTGAGGAGTTGGGAGCAAGGCGCTCAGGGGGTGTTACAGGTACTATTTCCCCACACGTTGCTGACCCGAGCCTTGAACCATTCAAACGCCGCATCGTCGTCGAGGGAGCCGTTGGCCACCATATCGATTACGTGCTCGGCAACCCGAATGTAGACTCTCTGCAGGGCGCCTCGGCACTCGACGTACGGCGACTGGTCGTAAGGAATTGAGGCGCTCCAGAGCCGAATTGCATCTTGGAAATCGCCCTGCTCTGCCGCCTGGTCTGCTTGGGCATTGAGCGAGCTAAAGCGGTCGCCGGCGTCGTCTGCGTCGCCGGAGTCACCCGACTCGTTGCTGTCGTAGCCGGGATCGTCGCCGCCCTGCGCAAAGGCGCTAGTAGGAGACAAAATGAGCGCTGCCGCGAGGACTGTTGCTGAGAAGTGCCGAACCATCGGCCCATGGTAGCACAGCTTCGCTATCCCAGGTACGTTACATATCACTGCTTTGCTGACGAGGTCGGGTCAGGGCCGCACCGCCGCTTTTATCGGCCCGCCGAGAGACCCTTTCGGAAAGGGCAGTGCCGAGAACGGCAGCTTCTTCTCCCACTTTTTCGTGTTGCCGGATTTGCACTCGTGATTCCAGAGCAGAATCTTCTCCGGAGCCCCATGAGAGCCGTCCTCTTTAATCTGCTCCTGGATGAAGATTATCTGGAGCGCCTCTATCCGCCGCTTCGGGTCGCGCTCTTCGGCACCGAGGCGACAGAGGTACCTACCGAGACCAAGTCGCTGATAGTTGTGGTCCTTTCCGAGGAGATTTCGCCAATACTTCCGCCAGCGATCGCCCGGAAAAGACGCGGAGATCGATTCAGGCCTTTGAGGGCCGCGGTACTCCTCTCCCGAAAAGAGGTCAATTACGCTGCCGTCAGCTCGCACAGCAGGGACAAGAAACCATCCATCCGACGAGAGCGATCTGGAGAACATCTGCCACGATTGGTCTATCCCGAAAAAGATCGCGGTCTGCCGAAGCCATTCCGGTCGTAGTGAGCCGCGCAATGAGGACCGGATGTTGCTGCCATTCCACACCAAGAGAAATGCGAGAAACAGCACCCCCACCCCCTCTTGGCATCTTCGGAGCCACAGTGGTGGGCCGGCTTGTGCGAGCGGCACAGGCAGTTGCAACAGCTTCCGGGCCGCAGGGCTGCGCAGCTTCGAAGCCAGTACATCCCAGAAGAAGGTTGGCAGAAGCGGCAACCACGCGATGACCGAAATGAGACCGAAGAGCCCGGTCTTCAGTGTCATGAAGATAGCGATGTGGAAGCTGACCAGTATCACGAAGCACGCAGTGCGCATGAATGGGACACGCCACGGCACAAAAAGCAGGAGTGGAAGAAGAATCTCTGTCGCAAGCACCCCGGCGTTTAACACTTGCAGCGCGGAGAGCGGCAGAGCCCCGACTAGATCACCGAACCACGTGGTGTACTGCTGCAGCCACAGCGCGGCCGGTAGACCGAAACCGCTTCGCCACTCGGGGTTCTTGCACTTCGCCGCACCAGTGACGATGTACACACAGGCTATCTGAGCCACGTAGGCAAAGTGAAGAAGGGATGGCCTGAGCTGGACCGCAATACGGGACCTCGCATCGAATGACCACACGGCCCCGACCGGCAGCATGGCAGCGAAGATCACCAGTATGCGAAAGAGCACATCGCCGCCCTGCAGAATGAGAGGGTTGCGATACTGGATTGAAACAAGCAGCACCCATGAGAGAATCGCTGCGAGCCGCGTTCGGTAGCCGATAGCTAGGGCACCGCCAGCAGCAGCTGCACACAGCAGCATCACTCCTTGGAACCACGCTGCCCCGCTGCTCATGAGAAACGAAAAGTGCGCGATGGGGTCGTGCTTCTCAATCACAACGGTGCGCGGCAGCACCCCAAAGTCGGTGTAGAACGCCCGAAGGTCAATACACCGCAGCAGGACATCGAGAATAATCAATCCGCCGAGCATCACTCGGAAGAGAGCCAGCGAGCGCAGATCGAGGAAGCCTAGATCTCGAATTCCACGCGTGAGCACTTCTCGTAGGGAGCCCGGCGTGCCCTGCTGCGCCCCTGTACTCGCCGAGGTCGTGGGCACTCCGCTAACGCCTGCTGGGATGTTGCGTCCTGGCATGAAGTCCGCGCCTACTCGCTCAGCCCCCTACTCGACCTCACTTACCTGCAATCCTCTACCACTCGTGGCAGCTTACTGAGCTGCTCGTTGCCGATCATCTCAAGCCTTCGTGCCCTGCGGATGAGCGGATTTGATCGCTGTCGTCTTCCGAACGTGATGAATTTAGTCCGGATAACGACACGCGCTGTCAATCCACGGGAGAGGGCGTACAGTCCACGGAGCTTCGCAATCGACTCGCTCCTATCAACCGACCGGCAGAACGCCGCCCTATTCGCGCATGAAGCCGTCACAACTGGCCAGCCGAGCGTTATCGCCCGCGCCAGCTTCAGGTAGCGCTCGGAACGTCCAGCAGCGCGTTGCGCGTCTAAGCGAGCCGACGTAAGCGTCGAGCTCAAGTTCCTTCGGTCGTTCGCCGCTGGTCGAGCCTGTGCAAGCTGTAGAGCCGCACGCTTAGCAACGTTCGTCAATTCCAGCGCAACGGTGTCTAGGTTGGAGAGAATCACGGCAGCGTTGGCGTCGATACAGTCAACCGGGCAGTCTTTTAAAGATTTCCCGAGCTGCACTTCGAGTCCGTTGAGTCTCCACGTCGGGCTGTCATTACTCTTAATTGAGGCGACCCCCCGGTTGAGACCCGCATTAAACTCGACTGGCTGTCCTCGCTCCGGCTCCCCCGGCGTCACCTGATTGAGAGGACCTGCCGGAATCCGAATGGTAAATGGATTGGGATTCTCGTAGCCGAGCAGTGCGAGCTGATTTTCAACCACAAGACGTTTGCATTCAGCGCGGGGTTTAATCGGAGCACACGCGAGCGTAGACGCATTAATCCGCGCTGTCGTCGGCCCCGACGCGGCTGGTTTGACTGTCCATTCTAGCGACACGCCACGGAACGTGACTGCAAAAGCCCCGATGTGTCGTCCTGGCAAGAAGCTCGTGAGCGGAGAAAGCCGCTCACCGCCGGCCACCAGGTCGTTGATGCCCTGTGAGCTTGAGTCCGATGGAACGACTAGCTCGCTTCCACTCATGTTGTCGTACGAGAAGTAGGCTGTGCGGGTACCATCGATGTTCTGCATGACGCACGCCGGCTCGACCGTGAGCTGTCCGCCTTGCAAGCCAACGCCACCGCCGCCATCCTCTGTTGCTCCATCGCCGCCTGTGGTGTCGGGCAGAGGTGCATCGATCGAATCCGTAGCGGTGGTGTCTCCCGTTGTGGGCCCCGTTCCAGTTCCCGCGCCCGTCACCTCTGCGCTATCGGTGAGCCCTTCATCTCCGCCCGTTGTTACAACTCCAGATGTATCCTCCGCGGTCGTCGACCCCGAGGCCACAGCCATTGGGTCACCGGTTGTTGTGCCAGTGCCATCCGCCGAGGTCGCATCTGATGTCTCTGCGTCCGCGGCAGTGACGGTAGAGTCGCTTTCGCCACCGGTATTCGCGTCAGCGCTCCCGACGCCCGATGTGCTCCCCGATTCGACTAGTTCTGGCATCTCCGTCGTCAAACCAGATGTGTCTGCCGTAGGCGAATCGGCTGTCGTCGTGTCTGCAGCAGTCACTGACGAGAGGCTATCACCTTCGGTCGTGACTCCTTGAGCTACACCGCTGTCGTAGGTCAGTACCGGCTCCACGACGTCGGGCTTGCTGGTGTCTACCGCCCCGACGGTGTCGGAGATCGGCGCGGCAGTGTAGGTTACATACACCGCCGCACTTTCAGCTTCCGAACTCCGAAGACCGTCGTAAAAAACTGTGAAGAGAAGAAGCGCCGTTACCCCCAGCCATCGCCGACCAGCTGTGGCAGCCGAGGTGGACTCTGCCTGCGCTTCAGCAGCACGATGATCGCCCAGCTCCTGTGATGAGTTGTAGCGCGGGTAGCAGCTGCGGTCGCTTCGAGGCAGCAGTTGCTTACTAGGAATCGGGAAAGCGCGCGCTCGCTGCACAGGGGTGCCGCGCGTATCGGGCGGCCAATTCCGCCCCGTATGACCTGAGCATCTCCCCATCACCCTCGAATCCCTCACGGCGCCTTTCACCAGTAGGCGCACTTGCTTCCCAAATGATCAATCGGCTAACCAGCGACATTTCTTGATGCTTATAGTGAGGTCAGGGGATTTTGAAGGCCCACAGAAAGAACAATAAAATCGAGCAGATGAGTCCTGTTGGCCTGTGCTGCGCGCAGGGCGGCTTCAGCCTAGCCCAACGTCGAGCACCATCATGGTGAGAAAACCCAATCCGAAACCCAGGGTAGCCACATCTGTTGAGCGGTCGAGCTGCGTCTCCGGCACCACTTCCTCAATTACCACGTAGATCATAGCACCCGCGGCAAACGCCAGGGCGTACGGCAGTATCGGCTGCATCTGAAGCACCGCAAGCGCGCCGATGACACCTGCAACCGGCTCGACGATCGCAGATAGCTGCCCGTACCAGAAGCTGCGAAAGCGAGAGAGGCCACTACGACGCAGTGGGAATGAGACCGCCAAGCCCTCTGGAAAATTCTGCAGCCCGATACCGACAGCGAGCATGATCGCCCCAGCAATCGAGGTCTCTGGGATGCCAGCGGCAGCGCCTCCAAAGAGCACTCCAACTGCGAGCCCCTCTGGAATATTGTGAAGGGTAATCGCCAGCACCAGCAGAGTCGTTCGGTGCCACTTGGTGGAGAGACCTTCCGCTTGGTCTTTCGGGAAGTTGATATGAAGGTGCGGCAGGAGCTGGTCGAGCCCATACAGAAATAGAGAGCCCATCGCAAATCCGATAGCCGCAGGGATAGCCTTGAACAACCCCTCCCCTTGCGTCATCTCGATCGCTGGCGCGAGGAGCGACCAAAACGAAGCTGCGATCATCACGCCACCGGTGAACCCGAGCATGCCATCGAGCACCCGGCGATTGAGGTCGCGGAAGAAGAATACGAGCCCAGCGCCCGCCGCCGTCAGGAGCCAGGTGAAGGTCGTCGCGAGGAGCGCGCCCCAGACAGGGCCAATAGATTCAAAGAAGGAGACCAGAGAACTCATACTATAGCCCCGCAGTCTAACCCGTTTGGTGCGATCCGGCACCAACTCTGTTCTCCTCTTTAGCAAACCTAGGTCGGCAGCCGAGTTTTTTGGTTACTTAACGCGGAAGACGCGGAGGGCGCAGGGCATTGAAGTTAAAGAGCAGGCCAGCCTGCTTCAGGGCGAGCCTTTAATAGGTGGGCGATGGAATTCTGTCAGGTGCTCCACTGACGTTCGTTCAAAAATCACAGAGCTCTCAACGAGGGGTCAATGCGATAGCCTCAGTCCAGCAGTTCCCCTTTGGTAAGGGCCGGCAGACCTACCTCCTTGGCCACTAGCAAAGAGCGCTTTTCAAGTTCGCGAAAGAGGCAGGTTTTGTAGACCTGATCGGAGAGTCCGGGCCCAAAGTGCCGGTGTACCTTGATGGCAGCTGCAACAACCTCGGCGGCAACGTCCTTAATTTTCACCTGTGCTCTGCGCGTTTTCCGCGCCTCCGCGTTACATAGCCAAAACATTCGGACACGGAAAAACTTAGTTACTTACCGAACGAGGCACGGTTAGCATTCGGGGGAGAACACAAGCGTCGACGGAGCTGTCGCCCGTCACGCAATCGATCCCCTGCCCAGTTCCAAAGGGGCTTTTCAACAAGCCAAGGCCCCCAACCACCTACTAACCCGTTAGGCTCAGTATGAGTCAACGCAATGCAGAGGTGACAGAACGAGAAATACGCTGGAAATTGCTGCGCTACCGCCGCTGCCCGCGCCCTGGGAAGCTTTTCCCACACGCCTTCTTGCACGCCTCGAACTTCTTCTCCGCCTGCTTGGGCCACTGGTCGCAGCGCCACATGGCGATCAGTCCCCAGTAAAGCATCTCCGAGGGCTGTCCGGTCTGAATATTGTCGGCACACTCTCGCTTAAAATTGTTGCAGGAGAACTCTCTCAGCTCTTTCTGGTCAACTTCGACATCCTTGAACTCGTCGCAGCACTGTAGGCAGTCGGCGCGAGTGCCCTTGCCCTTCTTCTCCTCCTTGACCTCCTTGGCACAGTACTGAGGATCGGAGATTGGTCCCTCCTCGGGCGGCTTCTTAAAGACTTTCGCCTGGCAAGGGCACTCCGCCGGTTTCCCCGGAGCTTTTCTCTTACATCCACACACAGGCTCACTGAGCGCCTTGTCGTTTGGCCACTCTGGGGCCTTGCCCATCAGTCGGCACGCCTCTTCGTCTGATACCTTGGGACCATCAAAGGGTCCGCCCACATCTTCCACCGCCGCCACGTTGAACGTGTACCATTTCCCCTCTATCTTGCACTCGGTGACGCTGTGCTTCAGCGGCTGGCCCTTACAGCTTAACGCGAGGTACCTGGCGTCAAACCCTTGAGTCTCGCAGATGTTAAAGATGTCGTGCGCTTTCGTGTCGCAGTGGTTGGTGATGCTGTACCACTTGCTTGGGTCAGGGTTTGCGCTGTTTCCGCACTGGTTGAGGACCTCGTTAAGGAGATGTTCGCCACACTCGTCGAACTTAGGAATAGGTGATGGGACCGGTGGTGCGGGAGGCGCTGAATCGCAGGAGCCTCCGTCAAGGCTGGCGCACTCTGTATGCGAGGGAGGCGGACCCTGAGCTTCGGCAGCCACTACTGATCCGAATACTAACGCTGAAGCTATGAGATGCGAGAAATTGCTGCGGGACTGTCGTCCGCCGCCTAAGGTTTCCAAATGACTAGCCTCG